>JAIRLC010000135.1 GCA_031259645.1 Prevotellaceae bacterium
GATAATCCTTTGAGTTCTTACATGAAACGATGGATTCTTATATTTCTTGCCGCAGGGATTATTTTCCTTATTATAAGGCGACATTGGCAGAAAATCTCAAAACTAATCAAAGAGGGATAACGTTAAAATTGTAACATTGTGGCAATCTTCCCGGCCAGTGCAAGGAATGCTGCTCCGGCGGCATTTTCCTTTAATGCGATGGGCATTCCCTCATCGCTGCTTTCGCGGATGCTTTGCACAATGGGAAGCTGTGCCAACAAAGGCAAATGCAGTTTTCCGGCCAACCGCGCGGCGCCGTCCTTTCCGAAAATATAATATTTGTTGTCGGGTAATTCTTCGGGAGTAAACCAAGCCATATTTTCGACTAATCCCAATACCGGCACGTTCACCTTATCATTTAAAAACATGTTCACGCCTTTCTCCACGTCAATCAGGGCGACGGCTTGCGGCGTGCTCACCACCACGGCGCCCGACAGTTTCACTTCCTGAATCATGCTCACGTGGATGTCGCCTGTGCCGGGCGGCAAATCAATCAACAGCACATCCAACGCGCCCCATTCCACTTGATTCAGCAATTGCCTCAGCGCATTGGTAGCCATTGGCCCGCGCCATATCAAAGGCATGCCGGCAGCGCTGAAATAACCAATCGACATCCATTTCACGCCATAACGTTCCACCGGTATAATCCGTTCCACGCCGGCTACGGTTTCTACGGCCGGCTGTTCGTGTCCGGTGCCGGTCATTTTAGGAATAGACGGCCCGTACACATCGGCGTCCATCAGTCCCACTTTAAACCCTTGCCGCGCCAAGGCCACCGCAAGGTTTACCGCTACGGTTGATTTGCCCACGCCGCCTTTTCCCGACGCCACCGCCACCACATGGCGGATTTGCGACAATTCTTCCTTCGCTATATTTTTCTCTGGAACAACGGGGCTTTCCGGCGACGGCTTCACATAATGCAACCCCTGATACGCATTTTGTTTCATAACCTATTCTTCCTCGAGGCTTCCCACACTTTTAATGATGCCGCGCTTCGAGGCACGGATAAAATCAAGTATCGTATTGCGTTCGACGGACGCCGGGAAACCGGCTTCCACCTTATGACAGGCGTCCGTAACATTAAACCCGCTCTGGTATATCACTTTGTAAATATCGGTAATAAGCGTAATTTGCTCATTGGTGAAACCGCGACGGCGCAATCCGATAAGGTTAATCCCGCCAAAAGCTAAGGGGCGCCGGCCTGCCAAGGCATACGGAGGCACATCTTTTCCGAAGAACGACCCGCCCGAAATCATGGCGTGGGCGCCTACCCTGCAAAATTGATGGGCGCCCGACGATCCGCCTATTATGGCGCAATCATGCACTTCCACTTCGCCGGCCAAGCCTGTAAAACTGGCCAGAATGACCTGGTTGCCCACGCTGCAATCGTGCGCCACGTGCACATACGACATGAGCAAACAATTACTTCCCACTTTGGTAATATTCTTTCCGCTGGCAGCCGTACCACGATTTACCGTTACATATTCGCGTAACGTGGTGTTGTCGCCAATTTCTACGTGAGTGATTTCGCCCGCAAATTTCAAATCCTGCGGCACGGCGCCAATCACAGCGCCCGGAAAAATCTTACAGTTCTTCCCGATTTTCACATAATCCATGATGGTAACGTTGGGACCAATCCATGTGCCCTCTCCTATTTCCACATGTTGGGAAATGCTGGTAAACGGCTCTACAACTACATTAGCGCCTATGCGCGCTTCAGGATGAATACTTGTTAAACTCATGAAAACTGTTTATTTATTTTTTATTACTTGGGCGGTTAATTCCCCTTCACAAACCATGGTGTCGCCCACAAACGCATGTCCCAACATCGACACAATACCTCTCCGGATGGGCTCCAGCAACGCAAGTTTGAAGATAAGCGTATCACCGGGCACTACTTTCTTTTTGAATTTCACCTTGTCTATTTTCAAAAAATAGGTCGAATAATTTTCGGGATCTTCTACGCAGCCCAATACCAGAATACCTCCTACCTGCGCCATTGCTTCAATGAGCAACACGCCGGGCATCACCGGCTCGTCGGGAAAGTGGCCTACGAAGAACGGCTCATTCATGGTCACATTCTTCACGCCCACCACATAATTTTCCGCACGATGAATAATTTTATCAACCAACAGGAACGGCGGACGATGCGGCAACAATTTCCGCACTCCGTTAATGTCGAACAGCGGCTCCTGGTTAGGGTCATAATGAGGCGCCGCCGGCTTTTGCAATTCTTTCTTCGCCATTCTCCGCAGCACCTTTGCCGTTTCGGTATTTATTTGGTGACCCGGTTTGTTGGCAATAACTTTCCCCTTTATCGGGAACCCTACCAGCGACAAATCGCCCACCAGATCAAGCAACTTATGGCGCGCCACCTCGTTCGGGAAACGCAGTTCCAAATGATTCAAATAGCCTTCGGGCGCACGCTCCACCGTTTGTTTATTAAAAATAGCCGCCAGCCGGTCGAGTTCTTCCTGCGACACAGGTTTCTCCACAATAATAATGGCATTGTCGAAATCGCCGCCTTTGATCAGGTTATTTTTAAGCAGCGGCTCCAGCTCATGCAGAAAAACAAACGTGCGGCAAGGCGCTATTTCCGCAGCAAAATCATTCAAATCGCCCAAACGGGCATACTGGTTGCCCACCACCTTGGAATTGAAATCAACCATCACTTCGATGCTGAACTTATCATCGGGCAGGAAGGTAATTTCCTTTCCGGAGGCCTCGTCGCAATACACATATTTCTCCTTGATCTCGAAATACCGGCGGTCTTCCGCCTGTTCTTCGACGCCCGCCCCGGCGATGGCTTTCACATAATCGCGGGCGCTGCCGTCCATAATAGGCGCTTCGGGCGCGTTCACCCTGATCAGGGCATTGTCAACCCCCACGCCGGATAAAGCAGCCAGCACGTGTTCTATGGTGCTGATTTTAACCCCATTTTTTTCTAATGTCGTACCTCTGGAATTGGCTGTAACATTTTCTGCAAAGGCTTCTATTATAGGTTGTTCCTGTAAATCAATGCGCTGAAATTTAATTCCATGGTTCACTTCGGCAGGCGCTATGGTCATCTCCACCTGTAATCCTGTATGTAACCCCTTGCCTGTGAAAGAAATAGATTTTTTTAGCGTTTGTTGTTTTTGTTGCATAGACAAATTTAAAATGCATTTAATCTACAAAGATACGCAAAAATTCCGAACTCACCTAATTGCCACAAATCCCGGCATAAATAATCCTAAATTTAAAAATCTACGTTCTATGGCTTATTTCGTCCAGTTGCTTTTTAATTTCGGGCAACCGGCGGAACAACACATAACTCCTGAAATAATCGCGGTAGTAAATGGCCGGAGAGCCGAGCAGCACTTCGTCCTCCTGCTTGATGCTGGCATTCACGCCCGCCTGTGCCCCCAGCGTAGTCCTGTCGGCAATAGTAAGATGCCCGGCCACGCCCGTCTGTCCGGCAAACACGCAATGTTTCCCCACTTTCGTGGAGCCTGCAATGCCGGTTTGCGCGGCAATCACCGTATGTTCGCCAATTTCCACATTGTGGGCAATCTGGATAAGATTGTCCAACTTCACGCCTTTACGAACTATCGTGGCGTCCATCGTGGCGCGGTCTATCACCGTATTGGCGCCGATTTCCACATCGTCTTCAATAATCACATGTCCTATTTGCGGAATTTTTTTGTACGTGCCGGCGGCGGTAGGCGCAAAACCGAAACCGTCCGACCCGATTACGGCATTGGCATGAATAATACAATTATTGCCCACCTTACACCCCGCATAAATGCGTACGCCCGGATAAATAATACAGTTTTCGCCTACAGTTACCTGTTCGCCGAGATATACATGCGGAAATATTTTCGTGTTGTTTCCCACCTTAGTTCCCCGCCCCACGTGCGCGAATTGTCCCACCCACACATGGTGTCCCAGCTTGGCGCGCCAAGACACATGCGCCCGCCACGAACGCCCTTTTTTGTTCAGCGTCTTCATCGAATTATATAAATCGAGCAAAGACGCAATCGCTTCGTAGGCATTATCCACGCGGATGAGCGTAGCCGACACCGGCTGTTTCAGGTCAAAACTGCGATTTATTAACACAATAGAAGCCGCCGTAGTGTAAAGGTATTGTTCATATTTCGGGTTGGCTAAAAAACATAGCGTACCGGGACGCCCTTGCTCAATGCGGGCTATGGTGGACGCTGTCGCTTCCGGATTTCCTTCTACCTCACCATGTAAATAATCGGCTAAAACCGCTGCTGTAAATTGCATCATTTATGTTTTTAGAATGAATAATCTCCTCTATTTTCCGGGATAACAAAGATAATATTTTTTTGTTACTTTCGAAAACGCCTGTGAATTTAGCATGTCCGACACGTCGTAAATATCACAAAGGACGCCGCCGTGCATCCTGATTTTTATTTTTTCCGACCGGCTTTCGTATCCTTTATTTGAAATTTCGCCCTGCCACATCATTGTCCCGCCTTTCTTCAATTCGCTTTCTTCAAAAGGACGGTCGCTCAACTCGACCTTCGGCAAGCGGCGATGTACAAGCATTCTTGACAAGTCCGGCAACAGCTCATCTTCATGCTGCATCCACACTTTTATGGCACAATCAATATCGCTGTCGTCGAGCAATGCAAACAAACGCAAGGCTTCGCCCGACTCAAAATCGTGCAGCGCCGGAGATTCTTTCAGGAAGTACGCCAGCGCCGGCGACGCGAACACCTGCACCCCGGCATGCATCAATGTGCGTGCACGCGACAGGATTTCCAGCAACAGCCGGTCGGCCGCAATCACCGTCTTATGCAGGTAAACTTGCCAATACATGAGCCGGCGCGAAATCAGGAATTTCTCTACCGAATAAATACCTTTCGCCTCTACCACCAGTTCGTCATCAACCACATCAAGCATTTTGAGGATACGTTCCACGCCGACCATCCCTTCGGCTACACCCGAAAAAAAGCTGTCGCGCAGCAAATAATCCAAACGATCCACATCCAATTGCCCCGATACCAGTTGATGCAAAAAGCGTTTTTTATACTTTCCTTCAAAAATGGCAATCGCTTTATCGAGCCGCCCGCCGAACTGCTCATTCAGGTGTTTCATGAACAACAACGAAAGTTGTTCGTGATGTACTTTTTCCACAATGGCGCTTTCGAGTGTGTGGCTAAACGGCCCGTGCCCGACGTCGTGCAGCAGGATGGCGCACAGGGCTGCTTCCGTTTCATCGTGCGTAATGTCATGCCCTTTTGCACGCAGGGAAGCAATCGCCTCTTTCATCAGGTGCATGGCGCCCAAGGCGTGCCCCAGCCGCGAATGGCAAGCGCCGGGATATACCAGATGACTTAATCCGAGCTGTTTGATATTCCGCAAACGCTGCATCCACGGATGTTCCAAGAGGTCATATATTATTCCGGCCGGTATATCAATAAACCCGTGTATGGGGTCATTCACAATTTTCTTCTTTGGAATCATAATGTAAAGGTACAAAAGATTAATGATTAATGGTTAAT
>JAIRLC010000122.1 GCA_031259645.1 Prevotellaceae bacterium
TTTCAAGGCAAAATAAATAGTATTGATACTACGGTGAAGTATGCCGCGCAAACGGCCACCACATTGGCCTATTTAGGGTTTAATCTCAACTTCGCCCCTTGTGTGGACGTCGATGTGAATCCGTTGTGCCCGGTTATTGGGAAGTTGGAGCGCAGTTTTTCCGCCAATCCGGAAATTGTGTCGAAGCATGCGGGAATATGGCTGACGGAACAGGCCAAGCAAGACGTTACAGGCTGCCTCAAGCATTTTCCGGGGCATGGCAGTGCAAAGGCCGACACGCACATTGGCATGGCCGACGTAACCGGCACGTGGACCGCCGCAGAGTTGGAGCCTTATCGCCGGTTGATACGAACAGGAAAAGTGCAGGCGATCATGACGGCGCACGTGTTCAATGCAAAGCTTGACGCCCGTTATCCGGCCACCATGTCGGAGGCGGTGATTACCGGCCTGCTGCGCCGGCAACTGGGATTTGAAGGGGTCGTGGTTACCGATGACCTGGCCATGGGCGCTTTGGTTGATCATTACAGTTTGGAAGAGATTTTGGTGCGTGCGGTGCTGGCCGGCGCCGACGTGTTGTGCCTGTCGAACAACGGCGAAACGTATGACCCGCATATTGCACAAAAAGCGGTGGACATTATTTTTAAAGCGGTGCAAGACGGCCGGATACCGCCGCAACGTATCGAAGAATCATACAGGCGGATTATGAAGCTAAAGCGGAATATTCCTTTATGACCACGTGCCTTCTCACTACAGCCTACTGGCCGCCGGTGCAGGCGTTTTGCAAAATGGCCGGCGCTGCTACGCTTGTGCTCGAACAGCATGAACATTATGTGAAACAAACTTACCGGAATCGTTGCCTGATTTATTCGGCCAACGGCGTGTTGCCGCTCACCGTTCCTGTGGCCAAAACGCCGGGCGTGAAAATGCCCATCCGCGATGTGCGCATTGATTACAGTGAGCCGTGGCAACGGATGCACTGGAGAGCCATAGAAGCGGCTTACCGCTCGTCGGCTTTCTTTGCGTATTATGCCGATGATTTTCGACCGTTTTATGAACGGAAAGAAAAATTTCTGTTCGACCTGAATGAGCAAATCCTGCGATTGGCGTTGGATTTAGCAGGGTTGAAAATAACAATAACCTACACCGGAAAGTTTGAGGCAGGAAACTTGACGTCGGTTACAGCGCACGATGAATGCAGGGACGAGCGGTACCGGATTACGCCCAAACTTCCTTTTCCGGATGACAAAAAATTTAAGCCGCAACACTATTATCAGGTATTTTCGTCCCGAAACGGTTTTGCGGCTAATTTAAGCGTGCTCGACCTGTTGTGCAACGAGGGCAACAACAGCCTTGCCGTATTACAGCAATCAACAGTTAGAACCGGTAGGCCAAGCTCAATGTAATGAAATTTTTGGTGTAGGTTGCTTCCACCGGACTTGAGTTGGTGTACAACGGATAATGTTGCTTTTGCGTCCGATACACGTACGCCAAATCAATAACGACATCTCCGAAATTGTATCCCGCGCCTACACCGACATTGAACGTCGATTTAATATCAGAACTTGGCGCCGTATGATATCCGCCTCCCAAACGGGCAACCAAGCCTTTCCATACATAAAATTCGCTACCAAGCCGGACAGAAGAGCCGAAATTACTTTCTTTGAGCAAAGCATTACTGGCGTCTAATATGGCGGCGTCACCTTCAGTATTGGAATATTGGGCCATGGCGTATGGCGTCATTTCGTAGTCGAGCGTGAGCAGCGCAATATTTTGAATGGCGTAGCTAAAACTTATGGTCGCTTGCAACGGTGTAATCAAACTGTATTTTGTTTCGGGAAGTTCAGACTGGTAGGGAATACCTTTGGCTCCGTCCTGTAATTCCGAAGCGGCTCCGGGAGGAATTTTTATGGTTCCCTCTGTACGTTGGGTGATAGAATAGAATATGGGACTTTGTACCGATATCCCAATAGAAAATTCGGGAACAGGCAGAATGAATACCCCTAACTTCCCTCCGAATCCCAAACCCAATGTTTCATATTTACGGGCGTAAGAATAACGATAGTCGGCGTCGGTCAAGCTTTCTTCAAACAATTCATAAACCGAAGATTTTGCGACGTCCCGTACTACGGCGCTCGCACCTATATACACTTTTTCAGAAAGGTTTACGCCAAAAGAAAGTGCGTATTCACCTAAAAAACCCGCGGTGGAATAAAGGGCGCGTTGGTCAACATTGGTGCCCAGTAAGCCGCCAGGCAGCGAACCGTTTTCTTCAAACAAATATTTTTGATCCGTTGGGCTATGGCGCCTCATTTCGTCCACAAACTTTATATCGCGCAAATTCTCTTGGTTAGCTATTTGCCCCCAATAGGAATCATTGATAGGTACTGCCACGTTTTGGATGAGTTCATTGGTGTTGAACGCATTCAATTTGTTGTAGGAAAATCCGATATTATACCGTGTGGGCGATTTTCTTGTTTGAAAACTATACACAATCCCCACCTGATTAACACTGACGTCATTCCTGTATTTGGAATTGACTTGTCCTTCGTAATTGGTTTTTGACAGCACTGAGTAAAACTCCGGCGTGAAAGTCAATTCACTGGTTTTGTAAGTGGCAATAGCTGCCGGATTTACGGCAATAGCGCCAAAATCAGACTTCAATGCTCCGGAAGCGCCGCCCATAGCGGCCGACCGTGCGGTGAGATGATAATAAGCCTGCGAGAATGACAGGGCGTCAACTGCTTGTTGTGCAAAAACCGTATTCATAAAACATAGAATACCGGCTATTAAAAAAGGTTTTTTCATAATAATATTTAAAATCGAAAGCCTAAAGTTATAATAAATTTTCCGGCAAAGTTAGTATTTTTTAATTCATTACTGTTCGTATA
>JAIRLC010000184.1 GCA_031259645.1 Prevotellaceae bacterium
GGCGAACAGGCCCTTTATTTGGCGCGCCTGAAAGGATTGTCGCGGCACGACGCCATGGCGCAACTCAAAACATGGTTTATCAAATTTGAAATTCAGGCGTGGTGGGATAAGAAAGTGGAAGAACTTTCCAAAGGAATGGCGCAAAAAGTGCAATTCATCGTCACCATCCTGCACAAGCCCAAACTCCTCATCTTCGACGAGCCTTTCAGCGGGTTTGACCCTGTAAACGTAAACCTGCTCAAGCAGGAAATATTGAATATGAAAGCGCAAGGCAGCACGATTATTTTTTCTACCCACAACATGGCGTCGGTCGAAGAATTGTGCGACAACATTGCGCTCATCAACAAGTCGAAAGTGATTGTAGAAGGAAAGTTAGAAGAGGTGCGCCGGCAATATGGCGACAACATTGTGGAAGTCGCTTTCCGCGGCGACCCCGCCGAACTGCAACAGGCGCTGCACAACGAATATACCCTCATTCAACAAAAAGAACAGAACGGAATACATAAGGCGACCATTAAAATAACGGAACAAAAACCCGCCAATCATCTTTTGCAACAACTGTTGCCACGTGTTGAAATCATCGGCTTCAACGAAGTTATTCCCGGTATGAACGATATCTTTATCAAATTAGTATCTTAACGCTATGAATAAAATATTCCTTATCATCGAACGTGAATTTTTGACACGTGTAAAAAAGAAATCCTTCATTCTCATGACGCTTCTCACCCCATTGCTCTTTGCGGCTTTAATGGTGGTGCCTGTATTCATTCAGGGAATGAAAGACGACGAGCGCAAAACCATTGCCGTAATCGACCAATCGGGACTGGCCGAAAAGGCGCTTCAAAACAGCGACAACCTCACCTTTCTATTCAAGCCCGGCGTGACGCTCGACTCTTTGAAACAAAACTTCGGCAAGGAGAAACTTTACGCTGTGGCTACCATCAGCGCCTTGAATGAAAAGAAACAGCCGGTTATCGACCTGTATGCATTCAAACAGCCCAACATGGACGTCCAGCAATATATTGAACGCGGCGTTAAAGACGCCGTAGAGCAATACAAGTTAGAGTCCTACCATATCCAAGGGCTTGACACCATTATTGCATCCATTAAAACGAATGTCAAAGTAAAAACATTTATCTGGGGCGAAGACGGTCAGAAAAAAGCCAGTCATACCGGCCTGTACATGGGTATTTCGTACATCCTGTCGTTCATGATTTACATGTTCATCTTCATGTTCGGCAACATGGTCATGCGCGGCGTGATTGAAGAAAAGGCCAGCCGCATCATTGAAGTCATTGTGTCGTCTGTGAAGCCGTTTCAACTGATGATGGGAAAAATTATAGGCATTGCTTCTGTCGGCTTGCTGCAATTTATCATTTGGGTGGTATTAACGCTCGGCATTGTTACGGTTTTCCAAGGCTCCATCAGTAATCCGGCGGGTATGGAAAACATCACACAAACTTTATCCACTGGTGATACGGCAAACGAAATCACAAAAACAATAACACAAGACGCCCCTTCTATTTTATCCATGCTGGGCAGCATCAATTTCACAGCGATTATAGTGTCGTTCCTGCTCTATTTCCTTTTGGGCTATCTCCTGTATGCCTCGATGTTCGCCGCAATCGGCTCGGCTGTGGAGAATGAAGCCGATACGCAACAACTGATTATTCCGGTAACCATTCCGCTAATCATCGGCATATTCCTGATGCTTCACACGTTCCAATACCCCGACAGTTCGCTGTCGTTCTGGTCATCCATCATCCCTTTCACTTCCCCGATGGTGATGATGGCCCGCATACCGTTTGGTGTTCCTTTCTGGCAAGTGGCGCTTTCACTCGCCTTATTGCTCATTACGTTTATAGGTATAGCATGGATGGCAGGAAAAATTTACCGCACCGGCATTTTAATGTATGGCAAAAAGCCTACTTTAAAAGAAATGTTGAAATGGATGAATTATAAAAATTAAAACTTATCACCTATGAAGGTGATCAAACCTGTGCTTATTGTTTTGTTGAGTATGATACTCCTCATCCTGCTTTGCGCAGGTGTTGTGGGGTATATTGTGGTTACACCCGAACGGATCACCCCGCTTCTTCTCCATTTCAGCAACCGGCATCTGAATGCCGAAGTACAATGCGAAGCGGTTGATATTACCATCTTTTCCACTTTCCCCAATATGGGCGTCCGCCTCAAAAACGGATACATCATCAAGCCGGCGCCCGGCAGCGTATCCGGCGCCGACAGCGTAACACGACACGCCCCCGACACCCTGCTTCGCTTCTCGTCGTGTGTCATTTCTTTTAACCCGGTAACTTATCTGAGAAAGAACAAGCTGGTCATCCACCACATTCATCTCGACCGCCCTGATATTTACGCCACCATCGACAACGACGGAAAAGCAAACTGGGAGGCGCTGCTGCCGGCAAGTAACGACGCCACTACCATTGACACTACTGCTTTCCAAATGCCCGAACTAAACCTTGAACAATTACGCATCACCGGCGGGAAAATAGTGTATAATGACTTAAAAATACACATACAATACATAATGGAAAATTGCGACATGTCGCTAACCGGAAACCTTAATAAAGACTCGGCGCAACTCCATTTGCAACTCGACATGCAAGCGCTCAGTTTATGGCGCGACCGGCAATGTATGGCCAACCGCATACCCCTGCAACTTTCAACATTCCTGCAACAGGAACTTGTGAACAAACGTATCCACATCGAACAGGCAAGATGCACGTTGGCCGGCATTGAATTTGACGTAAGCGGAAATTTGCAGTGGAACGACTCCATGAATAACAACCTCATGGTAAACCTGCACTACAACCTGCATGCACCATCTATTCCAAAACTGCTGGCCATGGTTCCGCCTTCGCTTTCGGCGCTTCCCTCAAAACTCACCACTTCGGGTGAAATGATGCTCAGCGGCAGTTTGACCGGTGTGCTTGGAGCAAACAGCTATCCGGTGCTGCGTACAAATTTCAAACTAATAGACGGAAAACTCCGCAGTGTAAAACATCCCAACCGGCGGGGCATTGAACACCTGCAACTCGAAAGCGAAGCCTATATTGACCTCACAAATAAAACACCGTCGAGTTTCCGGATAGATAAATTCGCTGTGCAAAGTCCATTGGTAAATTTTACCGCTTCGGGAGCGGTGAGCGACTTGTTCAAAAATCCGTTTATCAAGGCACATTTGGCAGGCCGGTTTAACTTCGACCGCATGTCGAGAATGTTGCCGCTCGCCGACAGTATGGACACAGGGGGGCAAATACAAATGGATGTGTCGGGCGAATGTTTTTTAGCCGACGTGATGAATTTGAATTATGGGAAAATAAAGGCGAACGGCGTGGTAGATGTGGACAGTGTAAAATTTCATTATCCCGCACAACAAATTTCGGTGACGGCGCCCTTTCTCCGCGCCCGCTTTGGCGCCAATGTCAAAGACACCACGCGCAGAGGGCGCGAACGCGACATTCTGTTTCGCGGCCATATCAATTCCGACAGCATAAAAATAACATTCGGGGAGTTGCTGTTAAATTCCGACGCGCTGTCGGTTACATTCAGCACTTCCAAGCCCAAAGATACGGCCACCATTGCGCCGGTATTCTCAAACATCAAAGCCGAAAAAACGCAAATAGAAATGGGCGACCTGAAAATCCATGCGCACAAGGCCACAGGCACCGCATTGTTTGCCGCACAACGCGACAACCCTTCAAAGCCCGAATACACCTTGCGGTTTGCCCTCGACACCTTAAACACCCGCACGCCCGGTTTTTCAGGCCGGGTGAATACCGGGCATCTCCACATCAAAGCCAAACCACGGCCACAGCAAGCCCGCAGAAGAATCAACACTGCGGATACCGCAGGCAGAAGCAATCGACAACGAACCATCAGAAACAGCGCGGCCAATCAATCTATAGTCAACATGCGGTTGCAGTCTGATGAAGCAAGAGCCGCATTGCAGCAATGGGAAACCACAGGCAGTTTCGAGATACAAGGCGCGCGGCTGCGCACGCCCTACTTCCCGGCGCGGATTCAAATTACCGACGGCGCGCTTCAATTTTCCACCGATTCCTTACATTTAAAAACGCTGCAATTGCACGTCGGGCGGTCGGCAATGAACCTTAGCGGAAAAATATACGGCATCCGGCAAGCCTTGCTGCGCAACGGCCGCATAAAAGCCGACCTCAGCATCGACGCCCAAACCATTAACCTCAATCAGTTGATACGCGCCATGGTGTCCGGCTCCAACTATTCCTCAATGGACAGCACCGCTAAAAACGCCATTACCGCCAACGTAATGAACGACCACGAGGAAATAGTCGAAGCAAGCGATAGCGGTAGCACAGGCGGTGTTTTCATTGTACCGCGCAACATTGATTTCACCTTGCAGGCAAACGTAAAAAAAGTACTGTACTCAAAATTAGAACTGGAAGACATCAACACCCATATTTTTATACGTAACCAAGCGATTCACCTACCCGAAATAAAATTCCGGTCGAATGTAGGCGACATGCAAATGTCATTCTCCTATCAAGCGCCCGACGCCAGCGGCGCTCACATCGGCGCCACTGTAGCGCTCCATCACATACAAGTGAAGCAATTGATTGAAACCTTCCCGCTGTTCGACACCCTCACGCCGATGCTCCGTTCTTTCGAGGGCGTGGTGGAATGTAACATGGTCGCCGCCGCCGACCTCGATTCCCTGATGAATGTACAACTCCCCACCGCCGAGGCTTCCTGCTTTGTGAAAGGGAAAGACCTTGTGCTGCTCGACGGCGAAACGTTTACGGAAATAGCCAAGACGCTACACTTTAAAAATAAACAACGCAACCTCATCGACAGCATTTCCGTAGAGATGATACTACGCGACAATCATCTTATAATATTCCCATTCCATTTGGCGATAGATCGCTATCAGGTGGCAGTGGGCGGCACCCAGTACCTCAACATGGATTTCGACTACCATATCACCGTACTCAAGTCGCCTGTTCCTTTTAGATTCGGGCTCAACCTGAGAGGAAATCCCGGCCATATAAAAATCAGGCTGGCCAAAGCGCTTTACAAAGACATCGGAGATCCGGTGAAAAAACAGTCACTCTACGGGGTATTGTTTAACCTTCGAAACGCGATGGAGCGAAAAATAAAAAACGACATTGAAACCATCATCAACCGGGA
>JAIRLC010000099.1 GCA_031259645.1 Prevotellaceae bacterium
TCGTGTATGAGCGGAAATAATTTTTCGTTTTATTAAAATTTTCCTACCTTTGCACCATCCACCATATCCACCACAGTTTCGGTTATTTTGTTGTTTATCGTCTAATGTCCATTTGTCTAATGTCTAATATCTATTTGTCTATTTGTCTATGCTAATTAAAACATTCGGCAGCGCCTGTTACGGCATCAATGCCACGACCATTACCATTGAGGTGGACGCCTCGCCGGGCTTCGGTTTTTGCATGGTGGGGCTGCCCGACAGCGCCGTGAAAGAAAGCCAGCAACGCATCAACACGGCCCTGCAAACCATCGGGTTCCGCATGCCCGGCCGCAAGGTGGTCATCAATATGGCGCCGGCCGACATCCGCAAGGAGGGCTCGGCCTACGATTTGCCGCTGGCGCTGGGGCTGCTGGCCGCCTCGGAACAAATAAAGGCCGATAAAATTGCGGATTTTGTGATTATGGGCGAATTGTCACTCGACGGGCATCTGCGGCCTATCACCGGCGCATTGCCCATCGCACTGCAAGCACACCGTGAAAATTTCAAGGGGCTCATCCTCCCGAAAGAGAACGCACGCGAAGCTGGTATTGTGGAAGCGTTAAATGTTTACGGGGTGGAAACCTTGCGCGAAGTCATCGATTTCTTTAATGGAGAAAGTGAATTGCAGCCGCTGAAAGTAAATATTCACGAAGAATTTCAACAATTGTCCACCGATTTTGATGTGGACTTTTCCGATGTAAAAGGACAGGACAATGTGAAGCGCGCCATGGAAATAGCCGCTGCGGGCGGGCACAATATTATCATGATTGGGCCGCCGGGCTCAGGTAAAACCATGCTGGCGAAGCGACTGCCTACCATCATTCCTCCGCTGAGCCTGCAAGAAGCATTGGAAACCACGAAAATTCATTCGGTGGCGGGAAAAATCGACAAAAACACAGGATTGGTGGCCAAGCGTCCGTTTCGCGCGCCGCACCACACCATCTCGAACGTTGGGCTGGTGGGCGGAGGCAGTAATCCGCAGCCAGGCGAAATATCGTTGGCGCACAACGGTGTGCTGTTTCTCGACGAGCTGCCGGAATTTCAGCGCACGGTGCTCGAAGTGATGCGGCAACCGCTGGAAGACCGTTCCATCACCGTGTCGCGCGCCCGTTACTCGATTGAATATCCTGCAAATTTCATGCTGGTGGCTTCCATGAATCCTTGTCCTTGCGGTAACTACAACCATCCCGAAAAGCCCTGTTTATGCGCTTCAGGGGTAGTACAAAAATACTTGAGTAAAATCTCCGGCCCATTGATTGACCGCATTGACATTCACATTGAGGTGGTGCCGGTGCCTTTCGCGCAACTTTCGGAGATAAAACCGGCCGAAAGCAGCGCCGCCATCCGCGAGCGCGTCATAGCCACACGGAAAATACAGGAACAGCGCTTCAAATTTGAGCCACACATACACTGTAACGCCATGATGCCGTCGCGCCTGCTGAAGAAGTATTGTAAACTGGATGAGGCTTGCACCGCGCTGCTAAAAACTGCGGTGGATCAGGTAGGCCTCTCGGCACGTGCTTACGACCGGATATTGAAAGTGGCGCGGACTATCGCCGATTTGGGGCATGAGGCGCACATCAAACCCGACCACGTGTCGGAAGCCATCAACTACCGGAATTTAGACCGCGAAGGCTGGGCTGGGTAAGTGTGGACGAATAGCAAGATCCTTTTTCATTCCAGCCTCACCTGCTTACTCACCCCAACTTCCTCCACAAAGTGCCGGTCGTGCGAGATGACCAGTAAGCTGCCTCTGTAGCCCTTGAGGGTTTGGGTTAATATTTGCAGGCTTGCGAGGTCGAGGTTGTTGGTGGGCTCGTCGAGGATGATGAGGCCGGGGGTTTGGTTGCCGAGCATCAGGCAGCAAAGGTAGAGGCGCATCTTTTCGCCGCCGCTCAAGGCGCGACACGGTTTGTCCCACGTGCCGGAAGGGAACAGGAAGCGGTTCAGGCGCAGCCTCACCTCGTGCACTGCCAGATGCTGCCGGTTGTGTATGGCGGCAAGTTCTTCGATGCTGCACGCCGCGTCCACTTGGGTGTAGTCCTGGTCTAAGTAAATCCAGCGGAAGTCCGCACGCCTGATTGTCCCGCAGGATGGGCGGAGCGAGCCGGTCAGCAGTTTGATGAGCGTGGTTTTTCCGGCGCCGTTGTCGCCCAAAAGGTGGATGCGGTCGTGGCTGTAAAGGGTGAAGTCCAGCGGCGTTTTCCACAGCGGCGACGCCGGCCGATAGGCGAAGTTGATTTGCCAAGCTTCGATAAGCAGCTTTCCCGGATGCATGGACGTGTGGTCGAAATCTATCTTCAAATCTTTCAGCGCTCCTTGTTGCTGTTTCAGGCTAAACAGCTTTTCCCGATGAGCGCCGATAATTTCTTCATGTTTTTCGTTCAGTCCTGCCGCCGTGTTTTCGGCCGAGTTGGTCAGTGTTTTCCGAAAAATGCGGGGCACTTCCGTTTTCTTTTTCTCTCCTTTGGCAATACGTTTCTCCTGTTGTTGCTTTATCTCCTGCGCCTTGATGCGCGCCAGCCGGAGGGCTTTTTCTTCCGCATGAATGTCGTTGCTTAGCGCCTTGTCTTCGATCTCTTTTTGCGTCCGGTAGAACGCATAATTCCCGCCATACGTCCGGACGCCGTGTCCCGATAATTCGCAGGTAACGTGCAGTTGATTGAGGAGCGTGACGTCGTGGCTGACGACGACAATCGTTGCCGTGCTTTGCCGGATATAGTCGTAGAGTAGCTGGCGGCTCGTTTCGTCGAGGTGGTTGGTGGGCTCGTCGAGTAGCATGATGGCAGGTGCGTGGATGAGCAGGCCGGCCAAAAACAGTTTTGTCTTCTCGCCGCCGCTCAGGTTATTTGCCGGCGTGTTGAGTGCAACGTGCGACAGCCGCCAGTAGGCAAGCGCTTTCCGGCATCGTGCTTCTATCGTCCAGTCGTCTGCCAAAGTGTCGTAGTCCGGCGGGGAGACGCTGCCGCCCATAATGGCGTTGAGCGCTACCAGCTTGTCGCTAACATTTAGGACTTCCGCAATGCTCTTGTTCAGCGTGCCGGTGTGTTGGGGTATGTAATACGGCCGGAAAGCGGATGCGACGCTCCCTCCGGTGGGTTGCAGTTCGCCCGCCATTAGCTTTAACAGTGTGGTTTTGCCCGTGCCGTTGTCGCCGACAATGGCCACCTTGCGCTGCTTGGCTACAGCGAAATTCAAATGTTCAAACAGCAAATCCCGGTTGGGGTGGCGATATGATAAATCGCTAATGATAATACTCATGATATAGCTAATAAGCGCCCGAAAAATCAATACAGGCAATAAAATTAAACCGAACTGTTACTTGGTACTGTTGGGGTGCCGGTTTCGGAAGCCGGCGGTTAGCTATTCATTTTCATTGGAGCACGTGTTAAGTTAAACTTGGCGCAAAGATAAGGATTTTTTCCGGTGTTTTTCTCCGGTTGACAGGCTTGCAGGTCCGGTGAGGTTATTGTCGTCCGGCAGTTCCAGCGCGTCAGCGCGGTTGGCGGGATGTTCTTCGAGGAATTTCTTGACGAAGGCGGTTTGTTTGTCATCCGTCATGTCCGGGCACTTCAACCATCTTTGAAGGTGTTCTTTTATCTGGTAGATTCCCGATTCTACCAGCGCGTTTTTCAGCAGGGGGATTTGCTCAAAATCGATGTCGAACAAAAAATTCAACAAGTCCATTTTCAAATAGGTAATGTCTTTTGTGGAAAGGCGGAGCATTTTCTGCAGGCGTTTTCCTTCCGGCGTCAAAGCGCTGGTGACGGGCAGGAATGTTAGTATAAACAGTTTATCGCCTTGTGTGACGAAAGAGAAGTAGCCGAATACCTCTTTCTTTGCCTGTTCGTTATTGTCGATATGGGCAACGAAGAGGGGTTGTTCGTCGGTCCCCCGCACTATGTTCGGCGACAGCATCAGCGAGCTATAGAGGAGCATCATCCGTTCGGTAGGCGGAAGCATTTGGAGGCGTTCCTTGAGCCGGAGGATAGCGTGTTGTTGGATGTAGATAGAGAGTTCCCGGTCGTCCTCCTCGCGGCAGGTGGGAAAGATAGCGCTGTAGCGGATTTTAGCGGGTAACATTTCCGTCATTTGTATGGGCCCTATGCAAAACCGGTAGGCTTTTCGCCATATATCGAAATGTTGGAACGAAATACATTCGGGCACGGCAGAGGTGAGGGCAATCGTCAAACCAATGGCGCCTGATGGACGTTCTTCATAATTCCCAAGGTAGCCGTATAGCCGGAATTGCACTTGCGAGATATTCATCAAAGGAAATCTGATAAGGTTGGTTACCTGGTCTTGCATACGCTTGAGGAATATCCCCGCGTTGTTTATCGCTTCGACAGCCGCTTTGACGGCTTCTACCTCGCCAAGCACGATGTGTTTCCAGTCGGGATACAATGTCATTCCGTAGAAAAAAGAGAGACCATAGCCCAATGCATCAGCCAGCGAAAGGTCAATGCCGGCGTCATTATCCAGGCGGTGTTCTTCAAGCTTGGTAAACAAATAGGAATGAACGTAGCGCAAATAGGAGCGGGGAACACGTTCACCTTTTTTTATCACTACGCGTGGGCTTTCGCACGACCTGGACAGTATTACATGTAATTGTTGTTTCGTCATCCGGTCGAGGAATGAGTCGTCGACGCCCGCGATGCGAAGCAGTTTACGTCCCACTTCTTCCATGTGCCGGAGGTGCGTTTGCGGCGGCCGGTGCATAAAGTAGTTCTTTGGTTGGGACGAGTGATAAACTTTCTTTGTCCGTTTACGGTTATTTTTACTTTTGGGCATAAATCCATAACCTTAAAATTCAATGTCCAAAGATACGTAACTTTTCCAATTCTTCCGCAATTTCTTTTACGCATTTTTCCGACAGCGGGTAAAATGTCATGCCCACTACGGCGAGTACGCAGCTGATGGCTGGCAGCCAGCTCAGCATGAGGCATACGCCAAAGATGGCGGAGTCGGATTGCACGGCGGCTGTTTGGTCGTAGCCAAACCAAGCCAGCAGCCATCCGCTCAGGGCGGCGCCAATCATGTTGGCGGCCAGCCCCGACCCCACTGTCTCTCTTAATTCTATTTTATGTTGTCGATGGCTTGTTTCACAATTTTTTCCATAACTTCGTAACCCGCTACGGTCACATGGACGCCGTCTGTGGTGTATTGTGCCGTCATTCCTTTACTGCCGTCTTTGCTTACTAATTGTGTGTAATAATCTACGTAGATGAAGCCTTTAGCGGCGCAGTAGGCTTTTATCGCGGCGTTCAGTTGGTCTACTTTTTCCGGCACGGCGGTGATTTCCTCGCGCCACGGGATTTTCGCCGCCGGTAACACGGAGGTGAGGATTACTTTTATGCCGTTGGCATGGGCTATTTCCGCCATGGATTGGATGCTTCCGAAGGTAAATTCGAGGTCGTAGGTTACGCTGTTGTCAGCAATGTCGTTGATGCCGCCGTTGATGACTACTACCTGCGGTTTTAACGCTACAATGTCGGCTCTAAAGCGGGAAAGCATTTGCGGCGTGGTTTGTCCGCTGATACCGCGTCCTGCGTAGTTGTTGTCTTTGAAAAACCCGGGACGCATCGCAGCCCACCCTTGCGTAATGGAATTGCCCATGAACGCTGCTTTCACCGGTGTGGCTTCTTTTTTTAGTTGTGCGTTGTCGTTTGCGTAAACGTTCAGTCTCGCCCACTGCCCGTTGTTTTGTGCATGAACGGTTAGTCCTGCGAAAAGGCATACGGCGACTAAAATCAATTTTTTTGTTTTCATGATTATTTATTTTAGGCTTTTAGTAAGCGCTCCAGCGCTGCAATTCTTTCGTCTTTTTCCGAAATAGCTTTGTTTTGCTCCGAAATGGCTTTAGCAATTATCATAATAACAGTTTGAATGGTACAATGTGCAAAAGTAATCATTTTTTTGTAACAACTGCGCGGTAAAGCTAAAAACTTTCACCAAAAATGTGTAAATGACATGGGCCATGATGCCGGAAAATGCTACACTACGACCTTTTTCTTCCGGTAATTTTCACGAAATTCTTTAGGCGAACAATTCTTTTTCTTCTTGAAAATACGGTTAAAATTGGAGATATTATTAAAGCCGCAGTCGTAACATATTTCGGAAATAGACCTGGTGGAGTCCACCAGCAGGCGGGTAGCATGCCCTAAACGAATGTCGAGAATGTAGTCCATCAGCGTTTCACTGGTACGCAGTTTAAAGAAGCGGCTAAACGCCACCGGCGTCATCTTGGTGATGCCGGCCAGCTCGCTCAGGCGGATTTCCTCTTTGTAGTGCGCATTAATGTACTCCTGTACTTTTTGCACGCGGCGGCTGTCGGACTGTAGGCTTATTTTTGCAAAAGAAGAACTTGACAATGTCCGCGCTTCGTCGCTAAATAGGGAAAGTTCGTAAAGGATGGTTAAGAAATCGAGCACCGCATAAAAGCCTTGCTCGCTCGATAATTTATCCAACCACTTGTATGTTTTCAAAACGGCCTCCATGGGGAACGACAACCCTTTCTGCGCCTTTTGCAACATCCTGCGGATGGTGCCGAACTGGTTTTTGTCGATGAAATTGGTGAAAAACAAGTCGGGCGAAAACTGTATGGTAATCTCGCGAATGTGGGACGACCGGCACTCGTGTTGCTCCCACACGTGCTCCAGATCTTTGCTGGTAATAAGCACCAGATCGTATTCGCCGATAATTTCGATAGAATCACCCACAATTCTTTTCACACCGGGCGCTTGTGCAATAAAATTCAGTTCAAATTCATTGTGGGTATGAATAGGATAAGTGAAGGCTGTTTTTTGCCGGTCGACAATATAAAAACAGTCTTTTGCAGACAACGGTGTAATCTCACGAATAGAAGTAAGATTATTCATAATACTAAAGGTTGGGTAAGTTTTTAAAAAAGAACAATTTATTTTAGCGCAAAAATACGAAAATTATTATTATTTTCGTATTTTTATTTAAAAAATAAAAAAATGCCTTAAAATTAGGAGAATTTTAAGGCAAGAATTTGGTGTTGTAAATTTTAGGCTACTTTTGTTTTTAGCGCTTTACTTGGACTCTTCGGTTCTTTTTACGATTTTCTTCGCTCGTATTTGGCGCTACGGGCTCGGTTTTGCCTTTGCTCGCGGTTGTTATTCTGTCTGCGGAAATGCCCTTCTCGACAAGATATTTTTTTGCAGTATCGGCTCGGCGTTGTCCTAAATTCATATTAACCGCATCGTCGCCAATATCGCAGGCGTGTCCTTCCACCAATATATTTATAGCGGGATAACGTTTCAATATCTCCGCCTTTTTGTCGAGTTCGGTTAACATTGTTGCTGTTGGATTGCTTTGGTTTATTGAATATCCATCAACGGGTTTAAGAAGCGTTTGCATGTCGTCGTCATATTGGCGCTGTTCGGCTGCCTTGCGCACTTGTTCGGCTATTCTTTGTTCTTCAAGTTTGCGTGCTTCTTCGGCTTTACGGCGTTCTTCTGCATCTTTTTGCTCGGCTTTACGTCTTGCTTCTTCGGCAGCTTGTTGTTGTCGTTCTATTTCGGCTTGTGCATCAAATGCGACTTGCGTGTCAACAGGCTTAACCGTTTTTGCTTTAGGTTTTGAACCGCCAAATATAAACCCAATCTTTATTCCTGCAGCTAAGGGCACTACCTTGTCGACAATTCTTTTGTTGTCAATAGATGCTGATAAGGCGCTGTTCAAAGTATTTGGTATCTGTATTAACGCTGTGCTCATATCGTCGGAATCGGAAATTGTATATGGCACCAATTTTTGCTCTTGCGACGGGGAGTTGTTAATATTATTTAATCCATAGTCGAGATACAATCCTGTATAAAATTTCCCCAATTTTATACCTGCTTCGATGGATGTAAAAAAGGCTGTTTTCAATTTTAGGTCGCCTTTATGGTCAATTCCATTGAATGTGCCGAAACCCATTTCTGGATCGTCAATATAAAAATCATCGGAGATGAAATAGCCTACCGTTTCCACCTCGCTAAATCTACTTTTATACGTTGTGCTGAGCGGAATGCCGACTTTTGCACCAATGGCCGCATAAAATTTACCGCTTTCGAAACGCAGCATCAAAGGAATATTAAGTAATATAGCCTGTTGTGTTTCGCTGTAATTTTTTGTAGTAGCGATACCTTGAAAATCGTCCCACTCTGTGTAAACCACTTCTCTAAGGTTCGACAGTTCATACTTGCCATTAAACAATGCTCCGCTCAGTCCTGTGCTTATTCCCCATTTTTCGCTAAAAAAATAAGTATAATCCAGTCCGAGGGTTCCTCCGAAACCCGTTTTGTTCTTGCCTGTTTCAAGGTTGTATTGGAGAGAGGATAAACCGCCGCCTGCGTTTATCGAAAATTGGTGGCGCGATTGTGCTCCTGCTGATATTGCAACTAAAACGGCTGCAATAAATGCGATTCTTTTATCTACTGTGTTTTTTTTCATTTAATTTACTGTTTACAATAACAAGTGAATAACAAATAGTCAATATAACCAGTTCTTCCGTCTTGCTATATCGAAGTCGCATCCGCTGAAGCCGGGATTGTCGAAATAAATAATACGCCCACCAGACGCGCTTAAACTGCGGTCGGGCAATTTTGTAAATAAATCATTCAAGGCCTCTGCATCAAGTTGATTATTGGAGCAGTCCAATTTAGCTAACGCCCCATTGTTAGGGGCTATATCCAAACTTGTCAATTGATTCGAATAGCAATATAGCTCGGTTAAAGCCGTACAGTGGCTTAGATCCAAACTTGTCAATTGATTCAAATAGCAATATAGCTTGGTTAAAGCCGTACAGTGGCTTAGATCCAAACTTGTCAATTGAT
>JAIRLC010000145.1 GCA_031259645.1 Prevotellaceae bacterium
GCAGGCGTTTTACAGCCCAATCAAATGAGAGTAGTGTTCGGTTTTTCATACGAATCAAATGAATATTTATGCAAATGTAATGAAAAATATATTCCCGGCAAAATGTGATTATTAATCACGAACAGAGATTTAGAGATTTAAAGATTTAAAAATTCAAAGATTTCAATTAGACACATTATCGAATTAGCATAGTTGCTTTCTCCGTTCCCCGTGTTACCGGTATTTCCCATCGCTCGTCCGGAGCATCTTGGAATAGCTGTCGTAGCGTTCGGAGCTGATACGCCCGTCGTTCACGGCTTGGCGCACAGCGCACTGAGGCTCATGGGTGTGGGTGCAGGGATTGAATTTGCAATGCGCGGCCATTCGGAACAATTCGGGAAAAAAATGATACAGTTCCTCCTTGTTCACTTCTATCAGTCCAAACCCTTTAATGCCGGGCGAATCGACAATAGCGCCGCCCGAAGCGAGTTCAAACACTTCATAGAACGTGGTAGTGTGCATACCTTTTTGATGGGTTTTGCTGAGTGCGCCGGTGCGTAGCGTGAGTGTGGGATCCAAGGCGTTGATGAGCGACGACTTGCCCACTCCCGAAGCGCCGGAAAACAAACAAAACTTTCCGCACACGTCGCGCCGCAACCCATCGACTTGAAACCCCGTTTTGGCCGATACTTCCACCACCTCATAACCCGCCTGCGTGTAAATTTCCACGAAACGTTCTTTTTCCCCGTTTCCGGCTTCGCCATACAAATCCACTTTATTGATAATGAGCTTTACGGGCACGCTGTAGGCCTCGCATGTAACCAAAAACCGGTCGATAAACGCCCAAGCGTTGCGGGGATGGGAGATGGTTACAATAAGGTACGCGCAATCAATGTTGGCGGCAATGATGTGGGCCTCATGCGAGAGATTGGCTGCGCGGCGGATAATATAATTGCGCCGGGGATGAACGGCCGTGATAATTCCTTCGGAACTATTAACCATTTCACAATCAACAATATCTCCAATTGCCACAGGGTTGGTGGTCGTTGTTTCGTGCAGGCGTAGCTTGCCGCGCACCACACAACCCACGAGTGTGGATACGGCTTTGCTTTTCACCATATAACGACTCCCGGTATGGCGAAAAACCGTGCCTTCAAAATGCCTTTCGTTCATCATGGCAAAGATAAGTAATTTGTCCGGTTTATGGTAAATTTGTAAATTTGCGGGAAAGAATATTTAAAAACTATGGATTTGGTATGTAAATTGCGGGAATTTATAGAAAAGGAGATCATGGCTTTGGATTTGTCAAAAACGCCACGAGAACTTTACGATCCGGTTTCATATATGATGTCAATGGGGGGGAAACGTATCAGGCCATTGTTATGTTTGTTGTCTTATAACCTGTTTAACGATCATATTGGTAAGGAAATTTTGTTGCCGGCAGTGGGGCTTGAAATTTTTCATGGTTTTACGCTGGTGCACGACGATGTGATGGATCATGCACCGGTGCGCCGCGGTTATGATACGGTGCATAAAAAGTGGAATACCAATGTCGCCATGCTTTCGGGCGATGTGATGTGCATCATGGCTTACCGCTACTTGTGTGAGGCGGCGCCCCGTTATTTGAGCGACATTTTACAATTATTCGGAACAACGGCCGCACAGGTGTGCGAAGGCCAACAATTCGATATGAATTACGAACATTTGGCGTATATCGAAGAAAAAGAATATTTGCAGATGATTGAGTTGAAAACAGCGGTGTTGCTGGCCGCTTCCGCACAAATCGGCGCCATTGCCGGCGGCGCAACTGCGCAGGACGTGCAACGGATGTATGAGTTCGGACGCTGTTTGGGCATGGCGTTCCAAATTCAGGATGATTTACTGGATGCGTATGGAGATTCCGATACGTTCGGTAAAGCCATAGGCGGCGACATTATAACGAACAAAAAAACTTTTTTGTTGGTACATGCCCTAAAAAAAGCGGAAGGAGCACAACAAAACAAGCTGGAATATTGGTTGGATAATACAGAAGCGGCGCCGGAAGACAAAATAAATAATATATTGAAAATATATGATGAGTTAAATATTTGCGAGCAAGCCGGGAAGGCTATCGATCACTATTTCGAGCAAGCCGAAAAAGAATTGGCCGCGGTAGCGCTTGCCGATGAACGAAAGGAGAAATTGCGTAACTTTGCCAGTCATTTGATAAATAGAAAAAAATAATACTACGAACTAAAACTTTACCCATGTCTTTTGCTGAAAAATGTAATGTAATCTTTGCGAGGAGTACCGCTCACTATCATACGATGGATGATGTGAATGCGGAGCTGAAAAATCCGTATGAATTTAAAACAATTGAGTACTATTTATTCCTGAAAAATTGGATTGACGCCATACAATGGCATTTGGAAGATATTATAAGAAACCCAGCCATTAAACCGGAAGAAGCGGTGCTAATCAAGCGCCGTATTGACCGGTCGAATCAAGACCGTACCGATTTGGTGGAATTGATTGACAGTTTTTTCCTTGAGGAATATGCCGGCGTAGTTCCTTCACCCGATGCTACAATCAATACGGAAAGCCCGGCCTGGGCCATTGACCGCCTCTCGATATTGGCGCTCAAAATTTATCACATGGAACAGGAAGCGGGCCGCGAAGACGCAGACCCGGTACACCGTGAGGCGTGTGCGCAAAAGCTGGCGGTGCTGCTGGAGCAGAAAAAAGATTTATCAACGGCTATCGACCAATTGTTGGACGACATTGGAGCGGGGCGCAAGTACATGAAAGTGTATAAACAGATGAAAATGTATAATGATCCGGCATTAAATCCGGTTTTGTATGGAAATAAAAGCAAATAAGCGAACCCGGACGTGTGTGTTGGTGCTGCGTTTTTCGGCATTGGGGGATGTGGCCATGGTGGCGGCGACCTTACATGAAATTGCCGCAGCCTATCGTGGCGTGGAGTTTATGATGGTGTCGCAGCCGTTTATGTCGCCCTTGTTTAAAGGTTCCGACAATGTGTCGTGCATAGAAGCCGATATTCATGGCCGGTATAAAGGCTTATGGGGTTTATGGAAATTATTTTTGAAATTACGCGACCTGCGCCCCGACGTCGTAGCCGATCTTCACGATGTGTTGCGCACGAAAGTGTTGCGGTTTTTATTCCGGATAAGCGGGGTGAAAGTAGAGAAAATAGATAAGGGACGTAAAGAAAAATACTGTTTAACCCGTCGGAAAAATAAAAAATTGCGGCCGCTAAAAACCATGATTGAGCGATACCGGGAAATCCTGAATGTGGCGGTTAACGAGCAGCATGTCACCGTAAAAAAAGGATACCACTGGAGGCCGGTTGTGCAAAAAGGTGGAGGAAAACGTCTGGGTATTGCGCCTTTTGCCCGCTACAAAGGCAAGTGTTATCCTACGTCGCGGATGGAAAAAATCATAGCCTATTTTGCGAGGTATAAAGACTTGGAAGTATATCTTTTTGGAGGAGGAGAGGAGGAAGTAAAGGTGCTGTCGGAGTGGGAAAAGAAGTACCATGTGGTGTCAATGGCCGGCAAGATGCCGTTGGGCAATGAGCTTATCGAATTAAGTTGCATGGATGTGATGTTGTCAATGGATTCGGCAAATATGCATCTGGCTTCATTTGTAGACGTCCCGGTAGTATCGGTTTGGGGCGCCACACACCCCTTTGCCGGGTTTACGGGCTGGAAGCAAGCGCCCGAAAATTGTGTGCAAATTGAATTGGCCTGCAGGCCATGTTCCGTTTTTGGAAACAGGTCTTGTTACAGGGGCGATTATGCTTGTATGAATATTCCGGAAGAATTTCTTATAGCCCAAATCGAGAAAAACCTTTCGAAAAAAGAAAATAACGTATAAAAAGTTGTATTTTAAGAAAATTTAACTATTTTTGTGAACTATTCTTATAGGAGCGACAGATGGGTATTAAACGTTGTGATATTGAGGTAATGTCACCCGTGGGTGATTTTGAATCCTTGATAGCTGCGGGTCAGAGCGGTGCTGATGCGATATATTTTGGCTTGGGATCGCTGAATATGAGGGCTCGTTCCGCACACAACTTTAACCCTTCAGATCTGCCGCGCATCGTAGATATTTGTATACATTATGGATTACGTTCTTACCTTACTTTAAACACCGTAATATATGATAATGAGCTGGAAGAAGCGCACCGGTTGATTGATGCGGCGAAACAGGCAGGAGTGTCAGCCATTATCGCATCGGACATGTTAGTCATTCAATATGCACGGGCTTGTGGGATGGAGATTCACCTTTCTACTCAACTGAATATAGCGAATGTGGAAGCCTTGCGTTTTTATGCTGCTTTTGCCGATGTGGCGGTGTTGTCCCGTGAATTGAACCTTCAACAGGTTGCACATATACATAAAAAGATTGAACAGGAAAATATCACAGGGCCGGCCGGACAATTGGTGAAGTTGGAAATGTTTTGTCACGGTGCGCTATGTATGGCGGTGTCGGGGAAATGTTACCTTAGCCTGCATGAATACAATGCCGCCGCAAACCGCGGATCGTGTTATCAGTTGTGCCGGCGGGGTTATACGGTGACCGACAATGATACGGGACGACAATTGACAGTTGATAATGAATATATAATGTCTCCAAAAGATTTGTGTACCATAGGATTTTTGGATCACATGTTGGCAGCCGGCGTGCGGGTGTTAAAAATTGAAGGGAGGGCGCGTTCAGCCGACTATGTAAAAACGGTTACGAGCGTTTATAATCGTGGCATACAAGCCGTTGTTGACGGCACTTATACACCGGAATTTGTTGCGGAACTTACGGCAACACTGCAAACCGTATTTAACCGGGGATTCTGGGACGGCTATTATCAAGGTGCACGGCTTGGTGAATGGAGCGCCTGTTATGGGAACCAATCGACAAAGCAAAAAACATACGTGGCTAAAGCCACCAACTATTTCAGTAAACTTGGCGTAGCGGAATTTCTGATGGAAACGGGTGTGTTGCAGACAGGTGATGAGGTGTTGATTGTGGGGCCTACTACCGGTGTTGTGGAAGATCGTATTCGTGAGATACATGTGGATCTTCACCCTGTGGAGCAGGTTGAGAAAGGAACTTGTTTTTCCATTAAAGTTCCACAGAAAATAAGAAGGTCTGACAAATTATATAAGATCGAAGAGAGAAAAGCAGTATGAGTGGACGAATAGGGAATATAATCCATCGTATGATGAGAAAATACCTGCCGGTAGGTTTTTGGGTACTTCATGTCATGCCATTATTCGCACAGCCGTTTATTAATACTGCGGGAAAAACTATCGAAAGCCGATTTACGCTGCCATCCGGATATGTGCGCATACCCATGGAGAGGGCGTCCTATGCCACTTATTTGCGCAATTTATCATTGTTGCCTCATGGTTCTCAGGTAAAATATTACGACGGCTCGCCAAAGCCGAATAATGGTATTTATGCCGGTGTTGTGTTTATTGATGTGGGTTTGGAAGATTTGCAACAGGCGCCTGAAATATGTATTCGCCTGCGGGGAGAATACCTTTTTAAGCAACAGCAATACAACAAAATTTCATTCACCATCAGCAATCACAAACGTGTGTCGTATGTGAACTGGGTAGAAGGGCTAAAGATGATCATTGACGGGAAGACGTACTGGACAAAATCGCCCACCGATGCAAACCGCTATCCTACTTTCAAGCGTTATCTCGAGTTTATTTTTACACACGGTGATATTGAAACGCTGCTGGATGATGTACAACGAAGTTCGCTGGAACATATTCAGCCGGGCGACATGTTTGTTCAAATAGCTCGGCCGGGACACGTAGTGGTTGTGGTTGATGTGGCCGAAAATGCTGCTACCGGCGACCGGGTGTTTTTACTGGCGCAGAGCTACAAGCCGGCGCAATCGCTACAAATTCTGGTTAATCCTAATGACGCCAATCTTTCTCCGTGGTATAGTGCGTCGGCTATAGATGACAGAATAACAACGCCGGAGTTTATCTTCTATAAACGCGATTTACGCCGTTTCCGTGAAATACCGGAAGTGCCTCCTAAGAAGAAAACGACTACGTTCTACTTCTAATAACCATACTACTTTTTATGATTTTCTGCGGTTTGCCGTGCAGGCATGGTACAGGTGCCATTAAATAACGCCCCAACTTCGATGCACAATTTCAGCGTTTTAATATCGCCGGTTATGGTGGACATGGTTTTTAGATTGGTGATTTCCGACGCATACAATGAGCCTTCAAGTGTTCCCCAAATATCCACATAGCGACAATTTAATTCTCCTTTGATCCGGCCTTTTTCGCCAATTACAATCCGGCCTTTTGAAGTTAAGTTACCCTCTAAAATACCGTCAATGCGTATATCTCCTGAAGTTGTAATTGTACCTATTATTTCAGTCCCTTCTGAAATGCGGTTAATGTTTTGCGATAGCGTTTCTTGTTCACTACGACTCATATCAATATGTTAAATATTTACGTTACAAAGGTATGAAAAATATTCTTTCTGCTACTCATTTCAGCCACTTTTTTCTATCTTTGTATATTATTTATGTATGTAATGCACTATTATTCTGTCATTATACCTGTTTATAACCGGCCGCAGGAAGTGGAGGAATTATTGAAAAGTCTTTCGAGTCAACCGGTTAAAAATTTTGAAGTGATAATAGTGGAAGACGGCTCAACCCTTTCAAGTGAACAGGTTGTCGATGCTTATAAAGATGTTCTGACCCTGTCGTACTACACAAAACCAAACACAGGCCCCGGTGAAAGCCGGAATTATGGAGCGGCAAGAAGTAAAGGCGACTACTTGGTTGTTTTCGATTCGGACTGCATAATCCCCGCGCACTATTTTGAAGAAGTGGAAAAGGAGTTGAATGTTCATCCTTGCGATGCATTCGGCGGCCCCGACGCCGCACATGATTCATTCAGCAACATGCAAAAAGCGGTAAATTATGCCATGACTTCTTTCTTTACGACCGGCGGGATACGTGGCGGGGAAAAACACCTCGAAACGTTTCATCCACGCAGTTTCAATATGGGAATAAAACGGGAAGTATATGAAGCCCTGGGCGGGTTTTCGGCCATGCGCTACGGCGAAGATATTGATTTCAGTATCCGTATCTTTGAACATGGATACACCGTTCGTCTTTTCCCCCATGCCTTTGTTTTTCACAAACGGCGTACCAATCTGCGGAAATTTTTCCGGCAAGTATATCATTCCGGCACAGCGCGTATCGAGCTGTATAAAAAACATCCGTCTTCATTAAGAGTGGTTCATTTTTTGCCGGCATTGTTTGTGTTGGGTACTTTGTTTTTAACCGGTTGCAGTTTTTGGTGTCTTTATAGTTTGACGCCGGTGTTGTTGTATGCCATTTTAACAGGAGTTGATGCAACGGTTAAAAATAAGCATGTGGGGATTGGTTGGTTGGCGGTTGGCGCTTCTTTTGTTCAACTTTTTGGTTACGGGACGGGTTTTTTAACCGCAGTGATCCGGAAAATAATTTTTTAAACGGAATAACAAAACATGTTTAAATGGGAATTGTAATTCGCCAGAGCATAAAAGGAACAATCATCACCTACATCGGCGCTTTTATCGGCTTCCTGACCACCATGTTTGTGATTACGGAATTTCTGTCGCCCGAAGATATTGGTTTGACAAAAGTAATTCTGGAAGTGGGGACGATGTTTGCTGTCATTGCCCAACTGGGCACGTCGTCGTCGGCCATGCGGTTTTTCCCCTATTTCAAAGATGAAAAGAAAAAACATAACGGCTTTTTCTTCTACATGTTGCTCACGCCTTTTGTCGGATGCCTGTTGTTTATCCCGCTTTATATCTTCCTGAAAGAGCCGATCAGCCTTTTGTTTACAGAAAACTCGAGCCTTTTTATTTCATATTATTATTGGGTGGCGCCATTAATTTTCTTTTTGGCTTATTTGTCGGTATTCGAAGCATATTCCAATGTAAACATGCGTATCGTGATGCCCCGGTTTAACCGCGAAATTCTTATCCGGTTGTGCTTACTGTTTGTTTATTTACTTTACGGTTATCATTTCATCAGCCGCAACGGATTGGTGACGGGCTATGTGATAACCTACGGCATTGTGATGTTGTGTTTGCTTGTGTATGTGTTTAAAACATCCATCACTACACTACGACATAATATGGCGTATGTTTCCCGGCCTTTGCGCAAAGACATTTTGCGATATTCTTTATACTTAATTATAGGCGCATTGGGCAGCACAGTGCTTGGCAAGCTCGACTTGTTTATGATCTCTTCGCAGTTGGGATTGAGTTATGCCGGCATCTTTACGATTGCTTTTTACATGGCGGCAGTCATCGAAATACCGTCACGGTCTATCAGCGCCATCTCTGCCCCGATAGCTGCCGAAGCCTTGAAAAAAGGCCATTTCGAAATAGCCAATGTGCTTTATAAAAAAGTGTCGTTACATCAACTTTTGATAGGCGGCTTCATTTTTATTTTGCTTTGGGCAAACATCGACAATATTTTTGCCATTATCCCGAACGGCGCTGTGTATGCGGAAGGTAAATGGGTGATGTTTTTTATCGGACTGGCAAAGTTGATAGAAGTAACGCTGAATTTCGGCGGCATGCTCATCAATTTTTCAAGGTATTATTATTGGAGTTTGTATTTTGTATTTTTCATCATCGGCATAGGAATAGCGACCAATTATCTGTTAATTCCGGTATGGGGTATCGCCGGCGCAGCCCTCGCCACGACTATCAGTTGTGTACTTTCCTGCGGCGTGCAGCAATGGATTGTGTTGAAAAAAGTAAAAGGCAATCCGTATTCTTCGGGCACCTTAAAACTAATCGTGATTTTTCTCCTTTTGACAGGAATAAATTATGTTTTGTTTAAATTTGATAATCCGTGGATAGACGGAATAAGCCGCAGCGTCGTATTGACGCTTGTGGGCGCTGGTTTGTTGTATGCGTTAAAGGTGTCGGAAGATATGAATAACCTGATGTGTGCAGGATTAAATAAAGTAAAGGGTTTGTTCGGAAGATAAAATAGTTGATTATGAAAAACAAAAAAGAAATACGATTAAGCAACAAATTCATATCCGATGTGCGAAATATTATCGTAACGTCGCGGAATATTGCTATAAGAACCGTTGATTTCGAACGGGTGCTGATGTATTGGAAACTCGGCAAGCGAATTTTTGTAGAAGAACAGCAAGGCGAGGAAAGAGCGGAATATGGCAGCTATTTATTACGTAATTTAGCTGCCGTAATAGAACCGGAATATGGCAGCGGATTTTCTGTTAGAATCTTAGAACAATGTCGACAGTTTTATCGGACGTATCCAATTGCGAACGCAGTGCGTTCGCAATTCAATTGGTTGCAGTATCGGCTTCTAATTCAAATAGATGACAATGACAAGCGAGAGTACTACGAACAAGAAGCGCTTCATAACGCATGGACGGGAAGAGAATTGGAGCGACAAATCAATTCGGGACTTTATGAGCGTTTATTACTTAGTAACGACAAACAATCTGTTTTGGAAGTGGCGCGCAGAGAGCGCATACCCGAAAATCCGGCGGAAATCATCAAAGACCCGATGATTCTGGAGTTTCTTGGATTGAGACGCGACTCGTCGTACTATGAAAAAGATTTGGAAAGTGCTATGATTACTAATTTGCAAGCCTTTCTTTTGGAACTGGGTAACGGATTTTCATTCGTTGCGCGACAAAAACGAATATTACTTGAAAATGATGAGTTTTTTGTGGATTTGGTTTTCTACAACCGGTTATTACGATGTTTTGTTATCTTTGAAATAAAAACCCATAAACTTACTCATGAAGATATGGGCCAACTGCAAATGTATGTAAACTATTACGACCGAAAAGAAAAACTTCCGGACGAAAATCCCACTATCGGCATCCTGCTTTGCGCCGACAAAAACGATGCGGTAGTCAAATACACGCTTCCTGAAAAGAATACAACCATCAAGGCAAGTAAGTACCAGCTTTATTTGCCATCGGAAAAACAATTGTTAACAGAATTAAAACGAGAATTGGAAAATTATTAAGAATCTCCGGAAATAACGGATTTTTCTCTATTTTTGTGTTTTGTAAATTATTTAATTAGCAATAATCGCAAGAGAGGGTGGCCGTAAAAATGGAACATGGATTGTAGAAATTATCCAAAGAGGTGAGGAAAGTGCAGGAAAGGGTGAGGAAAGAATTTCGGATACGCAATAAAAATATAGACGAAATAACTATTGTAATTCATCCCCCATTTGTGCAAATCGTAGAAAAACGGCGTAATATTTAAAGTTGTGTTTTAAATATCGGCGCAATATTTAAAATAAATGTTTATCTTTGTCTATAGTTTAAAAAAAATAAGTGTCGAAAATGAAACGACGAATTATATTTGACGACCTGTACACAAGACGGACGTGAAATTGATTTGCTTCTTGAGGCGGAAAATTATTATATTGTCATAGAAGTAAAAATGACCGAACATGTAAATCACACCGATGCCCGCCATTTACGCGATTTGCAAAATATTTTAAACAAGCCGATACGACAATCGTTTATTTTATCAAACGACCCGCAGGTTTATCATTTAAATGACAACATAACTGCAATGCATGCGGCATCTTTTTTATGCTAAAACTCAAATTGCCAAATCAATTAACCATATAAAGAATATACAATGAATATCGCAGTAATACTTGCCGGTGGCGTGGGAAGCCGTTTGGGCGATAGTATCCCGAAACAGTTTTTTAAAGTAGCGGGAAAAACGGTCATTGAGCACACGGTGGCCGCCTTTGAACGCAACGAGCATATTGATGAAATCGCCATTGTTATTCATCGTTCGTTTGTGCAAACTGTGGAAGAAATGGTGTTGGCCAATGAGTGGAAAAAAGTAAGAAAAGTATTGCTTGGCGGTGCGGCGCGCCATGAATCAAGTTTGGCGGCCATCCATGCCTATGCCGCACAGCCCGGCTGTAACCTCATCTTTCATGACGCAGTGCGCCCGCTGGTGAGCCAACGTGTGATTAACGACGTGACGGAGGCGCTCCATCAACATAACGCCGTAGCCGTAGCCATACCAACCACCGACACCATCCTGCAAACAGACAACGCCAGCCGGTTTATTCAACATATACCTAACCGCAACACCCTGCAACGGGCGCAAACGCCGCAGGGCTTCAAACTGCAAACCATCGCGTCGGCCTACCGCGTTGCCATGCAAGACCCGGCATTCGCCGTTACCGACGATTGCGGCATTGTAGTGAAATATTTACCCGATGAAAAGGTATTTATCGTACGCGGTGAAGCGGCGAACATGAAATTAACGTATAAAGAAGATATTTATCTTTTAAACACATTGTTCCAATTACATAGTAACTGAAACCAAGTCGGCGCATGTTTAAAGTAAAATGTTTATCTTTGCATTCTATTTCAGGCGATATTGCCTTTTGATACCCTAAGTAAAGTAAAAATTTATGCGAAAACCGGTAAAATTTATTTTTGATTTGGACGGAACGGTTACCGCCGAAGAAACGCTCCCTTTAATTGCAAAGCATTTTCATATCCAAGCCGAGATAGATAGTATCACTAAAGAAACGATACAGGGTAATATTCCGTTTGTAGAAAGTTTTATCAAAAGGGTTCAAATCTTAGGGGAATTGCCCGTTTCGGAGGTTTCCTCCTTATTGGGAAAGGTTAATCTTTATCCACAACTGTACAGGTTCATCCAAGAAAATAATACCCACTGCATTATTGCATCGGGAAATTTATCCTGTTGGGTGGATAAATTGATAGAAAAAATTGGGTGTTCCGCATTTTGTTCGGAAGCTATTATGGAAAATGATAAAATAGTTAAGCTTACTAAAATTTTGCGGAAGGAATTGGTGGTAGAAAAATTTCAACGCAGCGGCTATGAGGTGGTTTATATCGGTGACGGGAATAACGACTTAGAAGCCATGCGAACGGCTGATATTGCCATTGCCGTTGGAATGACGCATTATCCATCGAAAAGTTTGCTGCCCGTTTCCGATTATGTAATTTTTAATGAAAAAGCATTATGTCGTCAGCTAAATCAATTGTTATAAGTTGCGCCGGCATTGGTTCCCGGTTAGGGTTGGGGCAAACAAAGGCGCTTATCAATATCAATGGAAAATCCCTAATTGCATGGCAACTGGAGACTTTTAAGGACGTGGAAGATGTGCGCATTGTGGTCGGGTACCAGGCGAATGATGTCATTAAAGAAGTGTCGCGATACAGGAAAGATGTTATTTTTGTGTACAACCACCGGTACTTTGAAACGAAAACCGGCGCCAGCTTCTACCTTGGCGCCCGGCATGCCAATGAATATGTAATAGAGTGGGACGGCGATTTGCTGGTGCACCCCGACGATGTCAGGGAAATTTTATCGACAGAGGGAGAATTTATTTGTTATGCAGACAAAGCTTCCGACGAGGCCGTGTTCGTGAATACCGGCAAGGATGGCTGCGTGGAATCTTTTTCGAGCGAAACGGGCGACTATGAGTGGACAGGCCCCGCCTGTATCAGAAAAGACAGGTTGCAATATTCGTCGGGAAATGTATTTAACCAGTTGGAGCCGTATTTGCCCATGCCGGGATTGAAAATAAGGGCGTATGATGTGGATACGTATGACGATTACCTTCGTGTTTCTGAAATGGTATCATCTTGGAAACTAATTTAAAAAAAGCCGGATTTATGATTATAGGTATAATAGGGGGTGCAGGAGTAGCCGCAACAAACAAACTGTGCGAGTTGATTGAAAACAAACTTGTCGAAAGAGGGGCATTTCGAGATGGGCATCATCCTGAGATGATTATTTACCAAGCCACAAAAGCGCCATCAAGAAGCATGTATTTAGAAGGACGCGGGCCGAGTTTTGTGGAAGATTATTTTAACATTGGCGTCAAACTTAAAGAAGCTGGGGCTCATGTTATCTGTATGTGTTGCAACACGGCACATTTCGCTATTGACGAACTACAGGAGCGGATAGGACTTCCTTTTATTAATGTAATTAAAGAAGTCGTCTTATTGGCAAAAAAAACAAATAACCACAGGATAGGACTTATCGCTTCTGAAGGATGTCTGAAAGGGAAAGT
>JAIRLC010000159.1 GCA_031259645.1 Prevotellaceae bacterium
TACGACCCATAAATTGTTATTCCATTCTGCATAAACCCAGCAAAACAGCAGTGCGCCTAATGAAGTAACGCCAAAAACAGAAAGAGCGGAATAAATATCCTTACCTTGATACAAATGAAGCGCCCCAAAAATTAATCCGTTAATTAATACGGCAGGTATAAAGCCCCATCTGCAAAAACGGAATAATTGTCCGAAAAGAAATCCACGAAAAAACAATTCTTCTCCCAGTCCCGCAATCAAAACCATCACCAAAAAACCGTTGACAGTAATCGAAGTATTCACTGTTCCATTCATCGCAAAGCCTATAAACATCGGCAAAGTAAATAGCAAAGCGAATGCAAAACCGGAAAAGAGTCCTTTTAGTTGCAAGCCTGTACTCGCTATAAAATTTCGTTTATGAAGCCACCACAACGACGCAAAAACAGGAATTGCCCCCAACAGATAATCTATTAAAATTTTCAAGGAAGAAGGCCATGTGCCCGGCACTATCCATTTTTGCGGGATACGGTAATGCCACACCAGCAAAAAGCATAAAAATGCAACGAGAATAATTAGTGATTTTTTTAAATTCATGTTTAGTTATGATTGATTATTTGTTCTACTTCATCTATTAGTTTTTGTTTATCGGGCAATATGGTGGTATATTTTGAGGCGAACACATTATTTTCAAATCCGCTTAAAATATATTCTGCTGCGATTTCGTCTTTTTCTGCGCACAGAATAATGCCTATCGGTGGATTATCGTTTTCATCATTTACTTCTGTTTTGTAGTAATTCAGATACGTATTTAATTGACCGCCATCGGAGATATTTAATTTAGTCGTTTTTAATTCTATCAGGATATAACTTTTCAGGATTTTATTGTAAAAAACCATATCTACGTAGTAGTGCGTATTGTTTATGGTTATTCGCTGTTGAGAACCCACAAACATAAATCCTTTTCCAAGTTCCAGCAAGAAGTCCTCAAGATGTCGAATTAATTTGTATTCCAAATCTTTTTCCAATAATGGTTTATTTTCAGGAATGCCGAGAAATTCAAAAACATACGGACTTTTTAAAATATCATCTGCTTTTGCTATCTCCTGCCCCTTTTGTGCTAATTCGAATACTTTTTCTTTATTGGTTTTCCCTGAAGAGAGTAATAACCGTTCATAAAGCGAAGTGTCTATTTGTCTTTTTAGCTCTCTTTTCGACCAAGATGAATTGATAGTTTCCTTTTCATAAAAACTCCGTTTACTTTTATCTTCAATCACCAAAAGTTCACAAATGTGTGTCCATGTAAGGTGTCCAGCCAGTGGCTGGACACTGGGATATTCAAGATAAAATTTCTTCATATTGAACAGATTAGATCTCGAAAAACCTTTTCCTAATTCGCCAGTAAGTTGCTTCGAAAGGCGAAGGATGATTTGTCGCGAAGTTTCATTATCAATACTGTTTTCCCGCTCTGTTTCGACAATCTTTTTTCCAATCATCCAATACGCTATGAGAAGATCGGCATTGATTTTTTGAAATACGTTTTTCCGTACATCCAGAATAATTGACCGGATGCTTTCAAGCAATTTTTTGTCAATGGTTATATTTCCTTCCAATTCCTTCATGCGTCATTACCTCCCTGCCAATTGCCCGATTATCGGCAACAGGCTGTTTTGTATCATATCGCTTAACCACAGCGGCGCAAGGCCAATGCCGGCAATACAGGCTATAAGGACAATGGTAGCTGTGCGTTCATACCACACGGCGTCGGTAAGTTGCAAATAGTGATGATTGGTAATGCCTCCATACAGCAACTTGCCAACTACACGCAGGATATACACCGCCGTAATCACAATCGACGTACAAGCAATAATCGTAAAGATGCGGTGGAACGTATCAGGATTGGCAAAGGCGCCTATAAATACCGTCATTTCCGCCACAAAGCCGCTCAATCCCGGCAAGCCAAGCGACGCCAAGCCGGCAATAACCCAACACACGCCGAGAAAAGGCATCACCTTCATCAGTCCGCTCATTTCGCGGATGTCGCGCGTGTGCGTCCGTCCGTAAATCATGCCTATCAAGGCGAAGAACAGGGCGGTCATCAAGCCGTGCGACAACATTTGCATCACCGCGCCGGTAATGGCCGTTTGGTTTAACATGAGAATGGCAAACAGCACCAGTCCGCAGTGGCTCACGGAAGAGTAGGCGTTGATGTACTTCAAATCGGTTTGCACAATGGCGGAATAGGCGCCGTACACTACGCTGATGCCTGTGAGGATAATGAATATCCACGACAATTCATGCGTTGCTTCGGGCATCAGGTAAATGGCTACACGCAAGCAGCCATAGCCGCCCAGCTTCATCAACACGCCGGCATGCAACATTGATACAGCCGTGGGCGCCGAAGCATGACCGTCGGGCGACCATGTGTGAAAGGGGAAAAGCGCGCCCAAAATGCCAAAACCGACAAACACCAGCGGGAAAATCCATCGTTGCGCTACCACCGGAATATGGCGTTGCGCAAGGTCTAACAGGTTCATGGAGTCGGCTCCGGAATAATAGTAGATGCCTAAAATACCAACCAGCAACAATGCCGAACCGCCCATTAGCATTAGCGTTAATTTCATGGCGGAATATTCTTTCTTGCCGCTGCCCCACACGCCAATCAGGAGGTACATGGGTATCAAGGCCACTTCATAGAACATGAACATGGTGAATAAATCGGTGGCGATGAAAAAGCCGAAAACCCCCACGGTGAGCAGGCTGAACCACATGAAATATTCCTTTTGCAGGAACTCCATTTTCCACGACACGAAAGTGCCGGTGATGACAATAATGGCGGAAAGCAACAACATGGCGACGGAAATACCGTCCACGCCCACCGCATAATGGATATTCAA
>JAIRLC010000183.1 GCA_031259645.1 Prevotellaceae bacterium
AGGCGTTATCGCCGAAATTAATCCGAAAGTAGTACAAACACGCTACAATCAAGGTTGGGTAAATGAAATTTTCACTCAACTCGACACGCTTATACCCCGCATCCGCAAAGCGGTGAACGATAAAGAAACCGTATCATTGGCTTATCAGGGCAATGTAGTAGATTTGTGGGAACGGCTGGCACAGGAAGATATAAAAGTGGACATCGGCAGCGACCAAACCTCGCTGCACAACCCGTGGTCAGGCGGGTATTACCCCGCAGCAATGAGCTTCGAAGAAGCAAACCGGATGATGGCCGAAGACCCCGAACAATTCAAGACACAAGTGCAAAACTCGTTGCGGCGTCAGGTAAAAGCCATCAATGCCTTGGCTGCACGCGGCATGTATTTCTTCGATTACGGCAATGCTTTTCTCCTCGAAACATCACGCGCCGGCGCAGAAATTATCGACAAAACAACCGGGACATTTCTTTACCGGTCATACATTCAAGATATTCTCGGTCCTTTGTTTTTCGACTACGGATTTGGGCCTTTCCGCTGGGTGTGCACTTCGGGCAAACCCGAAGATCTGGCAATAACCGACGCTTTGGCCCTGGACGTATTGGAAGAACTTCATCAAACAGCGCCGGCGTGTATCAAACCACAACTTGAAGACAATATCCGGTGGATTCGTGAAGCGCAAAAAAACAATCTGGTAGTAGGCTCGCAAGCCCGCATCCTGTATGCCGACAGCGAAGGGCGCACACGTATCGCCGAAGCGATTAACATCGCCATTGGAAAAGGAAAAATCAGCGCACCGGTGGTGTTGGGGCGCGATCACCACGACGTGTCGGGCGCCGATTCACCGTACCGCGAAACCTCAAACATCTACGACGGATCGTCGTTCACCGCCGACATGGCTGTGCAGAATGTAATTGGCGACGCTTTTCGCGGCGCCACCTGGGTATCGCTGCACAACGGCGGCGGCGTGGGCTGGGGCGAAGTAATCAACGGAGGTTTCGGCCTTACACTGGATGGGACCAAAGAAGCGCAACAACGCGCCCGCAACATGTTGCTGTGGGATGTAAACAACGGCATCGCCCGCCGCAGTTGGGCGCGCAACAACAGCGCCATGTTTGCCATAACCCGCGAAATGCAACGCACGCCATCACTCCGCGTGACCATGCCAAACCTTACCAATGAAAAATTAATCGACGCTATTATCAAATGAAAAGGCTCGACCGTTACATATTGACTTCCTATCTCGGCCCCATGTTGCTGACCTTTTTCGTGGTGCTGTTTGTGTTGATGCTACAATTCCTGTGGCTACATATCGATGACTTGGTAGGTAAAGGATTGGGGTTAATGGTAATTGGCGAATTTCTATTTTGGGGAATAATCACTTTTATCCCGTTGGCGCTTCCGTTATCCACGTTACTGTCATCTATCATGACCATGGGAAATATGGGCGAAAGCAACGAGTTGTTGGCCATGAAAGCTGCGGGCATGTCTATACAACGTGTCATGCGGCCGCTAATAGGTTTGGTAGTGCTTATTTCAATTGTCGCATTTTTTGTGGCAAACAGCCTTATTCCATACGCTAATCTTCAAATCAGTTCATTGATGTACGACATTCGTCAAAAACGCATGGAAATTAAAATTCCCACAGGGGTTTTCTACGACGGCATTGAAAATTACAGTTTACGGATTGAGCGGCAAGATGAACATACACATCTGATGTATGACATGATACTATATGACCACACCGACAAAAGGGGCAATGTTTCCGTTACCCGCGCCGATTCGGGCTACCTGAAATTCACCGGCGACAAAACCTATATTATTGTGAAGCTATTTCACGGTCACACGTATGAAGACGACAAACAACAAACAGGCGACAGCATTTATCCTTTTCAGAAACGATATTTTTCGGAACAGGAGGTGCTGATTCCACTGCAAAATTACGAATTTAAACGTAGCGACAATGAGCGTTTCAAGGAACAGGCGCAAATGAAAAGTTTACAGGAATTAAATACCATTGGCGACTCGCTGACACTGCTACAACACAACATGACGAATCTCTATATTTCGGATTTCAAATACAAAGCCGCGCTTGCACGCACACAGGAATTTGATACGTTGAAGATTTTCCGCGAGAAATATATCTATACCGTAAATTGCGACTCGCTCTTTACCCTGCTGCCTGCAGAACGCAAAGTGAGCGCGGCAGATGGAGCGCTTCGCCGCATATCGCAAGCATTGTCGCAAAACGAAACACACTTTGCAAATTATGAACAGGTTGATTATCAAAAACGGCGTGTTGATATAGAATGGCATCGCAAATTCACCTTGTCTATTGCCTGTCTTATTTTCTTTTTCATCGGCGCACCGTTGGGCGCCATTATCCGCAAAGGCGGATTAGGCATGCCCACCGTGGTTTCTATTTTCTTCTTTACGGCATATTGGGTAGTCGATATTTCAGGGAAAAAATTGGCGCGTGACGGCGTATTAGACCCTGCCATGGGCATTTGGTTGTCGAGTTTTGTATTGCTGCCCATGGGCATTTTCTTAACCTACAAGGCCACTACCGACTCGGCGTTATTTAACTCCGACCGTTATATTGATTACTTTAAAAAAATCTCCAAATTTTTTACCAAAAAACGTGAATAATCCTCTACGCATTGTATTCATGGGCACGCCCGCTTTTGCCGCCGGCGTGCTGAAACCCTTAACAGAAAAGGGCTATAATATTATTGGTATAGTAACCGTACCCGACAAACCTGCCGGACGCGGGCAACAAATACAGTGCCCGGCGGTGAAACAATTAGCCATCGAAAAAGGTATTCCGGTGTTGCAGCCCGAAAAATTACGCGATGAAATTTTTCTGCAACAGTTGCGCCGGTGGAACGCCGATGTATTTGTGGTGGTGGCGTTCCGCATGTTGCCTGAAGTGGTATGGCGTATGCCGAAATACGGCGCCTTCAACCTGCATGCCTCACTCTTGCCTCAATACCGCGGCGCCGCGCCTATTAACTGGGCAATCATCAACGGAGAAACTGAAACGGGTGTAACCACTTTTTTCCTCGATCATGAAATAGACACCGGACGACTTGTTTTCAGCGAAAAAACAGCCATCGGACAAGACGAAAA
>JAIRLC010000014.1 GCA_031259645.1 Prevotellaceae bacterium
TTTAACGATGCAAATATAAACACAATTTTTAAAAATCCAAATATAAAATTGTTAAAATATGTTATTGTGCTGTTAAACTATTTCCAGCTTCGTATAAAGAAAATAATGATAATCCCGTAAATTTCCAAGCGCCCCAGCAGCATGGAGAACGCCAGCACGAGTTTCACCGGATCGGGAAAGCTGGAGAAGTTGCCCATTGAGCCCGCTATTTCGCCGTATCCCGGCCCCACATTGCCCATTACGGCCACCGTGCTGCTGAATGCCGAAAGCATGTCGATGCCGAAAAACGACAGGAAGAGCGTTACCACAAATACAATGAGGAGGTACAACAAGACAAATATCGCCACCGCCGACACCGTGTCGTTCTCAATGGTTGTGCCGCCCAGTCGCGTGGAGATTACCGCGTTGGGGTGTTGCAGTTTTTTAATCTGTGTTTTGATACTTTGAAATAAGATGAGCATCCGGTCGGCTTTGATGCCGCCGCTGGTGGAGCCGGAACAGGCACACTGGAGTGAAAAATAGAGGAGCAGCAAGATGGAAAACACCGGCCACACCGTCATATCGGCAATGGCAAACCCGGTGGTGCTGGACGTGGCAATCACCTGAAAAGCGCCATGGTGTAAGGCTTCTTGCCAACTGGTGTAATCGTCTTGGTTAAGGTACAGGTCGACGCTGACGCAGAGTATGCCGATGAGCATGGCGAGCGTGTAAAAGCGCACTACTGGCGAGCGGAAAAACTGCTTGTGACGCCCGCTTACGGCAAGGAAAATCAAGCCGAAGTGCAGTCCCGCCGCATACATAAAAACCATGACAATGACATTAATCGTTGTGCTGTCGTAATGCAGAATACTGTTGTTTTTCGAACTGAACCCGCAGGAGGAGAGGGTGCTGAATGAGTGGGTAATGGCGTCGAACGGCGACATGCCGGCCGCCCACAGGAGCAAAAATTCAAGCAACGTCAAGCCGGCATACACGCCGATGATGATGTGGGCGGTTTGTTGCAAGCGGTATTTAAAGTTGTCTTTTGACAAGTGCGATATTTCAACTTTGGCCAGTCGCAATTTCATATTTTTTATGGTAGGCAGCAGGAGCAGCATAAATACCACAACGCCCAAGCCGCCAATCCATCCGGTGCATGCGCGGAAGAAGAGCAGCCCTTTGGGTAGCGCTTCGATGTCGTTCAATATGGTGGAGCCGGTAGTGGTGTAGCCCGATACACTTTCAAACCATGCGTTGACGGGGTTAAATTCGCCGCCCCACAACAGGTAGGGGAGCATGCCGAAAAAACAACACACCAGCCAGGCCATGATCACGATGATATATCCTTCTTTGTTTGAAATGTTCGCTTCGGGACGGATGAAAACTAAAGGGCACAGGCCGGTGATTATGGTGAATGACGCGCTGATTACAAGCGGCACAAAAGAACGATCGCCTTCGTTGAGGAAGGCAATGAGCGCCGCCAGCGCCATAAATGCGCCGTTTAGTACAAGTATCATGCCGATATACCGCAGGACGACAGGAGGACGCATAAGGGTTAAGAGTTAAGAAGGATGATGTATGAGGGGTGATGTATGATGTATGAGGGATGATGTATGAAGTGAAAGTATTTTCATAGTTTTTAGTTCTTAATTCTTAGTTCTTAGTTCGTAACTCTCTCGGCCAACACGATGTTTTCCACATGGTGCGTGTGTGGAAACATGTCCACCGGCTGTACGCATGTGATATGGTAGTGAGAGGAAAGCCAAGCCATGTCGCGGGCTTGAGTGGCGGGGTTGCAACTGACGTACACCAAGCGCTGCACCCCACTGTCGAGGATGTTGCCGGCCACATCAGGGTGAATACCTGCACGGGGCGGGTCGAGTACAATCACGTCTGGACGCCCGTTGGCGGCGATAAAGTCGGGCTTGAACAGGTCTTTCATGTCGCCGGCGTAAAACTTAGTGTTGAAAATGCGGTTGCGCGCTGCATTTTGTTGTGCGTCGGTGATGGCGTCTTCCGTCATTTCCACGCCTACCACCTGCGAGGCTTGACGCGCAAGAAACAAGGCTATGGAGCCGGTGCCGGTGTAAAGGTCGTAAACCGTTTCTTTGCCGGTGAGCCCCGCAAAATCACGGATTACACGATACAGCCGTAGCGCCTGTTTGCTGTTGGTCTGGAAAAACGACTTGGGGCTGATTTTAAACGACAAGTCCTCCAATTGTTCTTCCATGTGACTGCGACCGGAAAAAAGATTGACTTCGAGATCGTGGATCGTATCGTTGCGCTTGTTGTTGATCACATAAAAGAGAGAGGTGATGGCCGGAAATTGTTGTTGCAAGTGTTGCAACAGGCCGTTGCGTTGTTTTTCATCATCGTGGGCAAACACTGCAATGACCATCACTTCGCCGCTCGACACGGAGTTGCGGATAATGAGCGTACGCAAAAAGCCTGTCTGTTCGCGGATGTTGAAAAACTGCATTTGGTGCGCCATGGCGTATTGTTTTACAGCGAGGCGGATGTCGTTCGACGGATTGGGTTGGAGATAGCAAGTTTCAATATCGAGTACTTTATCGAACATTCCCGGAATGTGAAAGCCAAGCCCACAGCGTTGTTCAACAGGCTCTCTTCCGGCTATCTCGTCATTGCTCAGCCAACGTTTACCGGAAAAAGTAAACTCTAATTTATTGCGGTAGTACAAGGTTTCTTTGGCCGGCAGGATGGGCTGTATGCTAAGGTCTGTCAATTTTCCGATACGTGAAAGCTGGTCAAACACCTGTTGTTGTTTATAGTCGAGTTGCATTTTGTAGGGCAGCAATTGCCACTTGCATCCTCCGCATGTGCCGAAATGGCTGCAAAAGGGCGTGACACGGTGCGGCGAAGGCGTTACAATATCTTTGATAATACCTTCCACATAATCGTGACGGCTTTTTATGACCTGCACATTCACCACATCGCCGGGGATGGCGTAGGGAACAAATATGATTTTCCCTTCATGCCGGCCAACCGCTTTTCCTTCGGCGGCAATATCGGTAATTGTAATATCATTGTAGGTAGAATAATTCATTATCGGTTTACTTCAAAAAATTGTTGATAATCCGATAGTTTTTCAAAACGTACAGGTAATTTATGTGTTTTTATTTCTTCGATAGCGGCCTGCAATCCTTTGAGAATATTCGGATAATTAAGATTGATGCTGATAACAAGAATATGACCGTGACGCGCGTTTAGTATTCTTTCTTTTATTCCCATGGCGCTTATTACGCCGCCGCCATCGGTTACCTGGTCGTATCCGATGACTCTGATACCGAGTTCGTTGATGGCTTTTGTTGCCACCTCGTCAATATACCCTGTAGCCGAACGGAAATAGGCAGGATATATTCCGGTTACCTGTTGTATTTTCTTTGCGCCTTCGGCAACTTCCTGTAAGGCTCCGTAAATATTGGCCGTTCCTTTTATGTGGTAGGCCGAGTCGCCGGATACGGATACCGGTTTGCACCGGTTTCCAAGGTTCCCGACGTCGAACAGCGGGTTTTGCGCCAAACGTTGTAGGGCTTGGGCGTGGCGCTGCGCGTAGTTTCCCGACACGAACACCGTAGCTTTTATGTTGTTTGTGGCCAAATAGCCGGTCAGTTCTTCCTGATGGCTGTTGTAGGCGTTGATGGTTAAAAACAAGGTGCGTGCCGACGAATCGGCAGCCGGAAGATTGACCTTGTACACCACGCCGCGGGTGTGTTCACCCCATTGCGCCGGAGTGGCATGGCTATATTTATGCTGGATGTCTTTTATTTTTTCAGGATTTAACGCGAAAGTAGCCGCTTGAACAGGTGGTGTAATGGTATCTTTGGTTGCAGGCCGGTTGGTGTTTTCCTGCTTTTGTCTCTCCTCAGGTGGAGGCGTTGTAATCATGGCCGGCGCTTCAGCGGTGCGACCGGATGTTTCTGCGGAAAGTCCGGTAACCGGCGTGTTCATCCGTTGAGCCACTTTTTCAAGTAGCGTCGCCGCTCCATATATAAAGAGTCCGCAAAACAAAAGTGTGACACAAAAATAACGAATTTTCATATTCTTACGAAAACTTAGCTGCAGATTCACCTGCAATTTTCTTGCTAAGGTAGCGTTTTTTTTATAAATAGGCAAATTTCCTGCCAAAAGTCGAAATGGCGTTGCCAGATTTCAATTTACGCCCGTTTGTGGGTAAAATCAATTTTTTCTGTTATCTTTGCAAAAGAGGATAAAAAATTAAACAAATATGGCAAAAAAGACATTGGACGAAGAAACAAAAAACAGGATTGCATTTGTGACATTTATTATCGAAAAGTTTGCTTCAGGATATAAAATGAACCGCCAAGATGCATACCGGTATTTGAAGAAATATGGCGGGTTGGACTATATTTTTGAATGTTGGTGGGCTTTGCATATTGATAATCCGTATTGGGCCTTGCGGGATATTTACAAGGTCTGTCGTAGTAATGGGGGATATGTTTAGATGAAAGTCTTTCACGGCAGCAATACGTTTATAGAAAAGGTGGATTTGTCAAAAAGCCAATTGGGGCGCGACTTTGGGATGGGGTTTTA
>JAIRLC010000038.1 GCA_031259645.1 Prevotellaceae bacterium
GATTTTCCTTCCGCCGAAAAAGAGCAGCACGCACAAGGCAATAATGATGATTTCCTGGGCGCCAATGCCACCTAAAAATAAAAACGTTTTCATTGAATACAATATTAATTCGGGACAAAGATATAAAAAATTATCTATCCCAGAACGATTTTCGCTTATCATATTTCAACAGGTCAGAACAAGATGAAAAGCAAAAGAGTTTTAGTTTTAGTTTTATTTCAAATAGAACACCGTATCAATAAAATAAAGTATTCCATTGTTTGTTAATACGTTTTCATCGTGCAAATCTTCGAGAATTATTCCCAATTCTTGATTAAAATAATCATTATTCCGGATTTTTTGGAAACCGTTTGAGTTCATAAATTGTTCCACAAAATTTAAATCCGTTTTTTCGGTGGCTTTTATAAAACGCTGTTCCACGACAGCATACAAAACAGATTTGTCTTCAAAAAATCCCAGTAGTTTATAAGCAGTATCAGGGAAAAAGTGATTATTTAGTAACAAATTAACAAAATAATCTACCCACGACAAATAATAAATAGCGTCGTTCAATTTTATGACTGAACGGCTATCTTTTAAATACACTTTTTGTTCTGCGCCCTCTGAAACATAATTATCCAAATCAATATCTTTCTTCCAGAAATTTTGACTGTCAATATATTTTTTTAACTTCTCTGTTTCTTCGCGTTTGAAGTGCTTATCTGTTTTATCCAAAGCGCTTGATCTCGCGCTGCTTGTAAGGTAACTGATGACTGCTTGGATATCTGCGCCATACCTAACTTGGCTCTTTCCTGAAATGACATGCTGTATTTCATTATTCATATTGTTTTTGACCACATACAAGTTCCAAAATTTCCGAGTAGCAAAGATATAAAAAATTATCTATCCCAGAACGATTTTCGCTTATCATATTTCAACAGGTCGGCCAAAGCGCCTGACTTCGCATTGATCCGGAACGACCACTGCTCCCACCGGCCGGAAGGCACCCAGTTGAAAATAAACTCGAAGCAATGCAAGTCGTAGCGCATGTCAAAGGATGTCGTGGTCAATGTAAGCTCCTTAAAATCAAACCCGCTCGACATACCCAAGTGCATGGCTTTAGTCAATTGTATCTGTCCCGAAAACCCCAACGTCTGGTTGTGGTTGTGGTTTTTAATCAATTGTCCGTTGGTGTAATTATAACTGACGCTATAATTATAGCCATAGTTGAAATTAAATGACCAGGGCGCGTTAAAATCGGCATAGTACTGCCATTCGGTCATGATGTATTCCCCGGTTTGGGGGTCATACCGATGTACCGGCACCGGCCCTCCCGACGCGTCGCCGGACTCCGTGCTTCCTTTTTCACCCCCGCTGAAACTATAGCCGAATGAAACACCCGCGCTGAGCAAGCGCGGCATGGTTAATTTATTATACCGCTGTCCGTATTTATTGATCGCATACGGGTCAAACTGCATATTCCCATTGATGTTTATCTTTTCTAATATTGTAGTATTCATCGAAACGGGAATATTAGCCAGATTCATGGAGTCGGCGAAGAAATTGTAACTGGAACTGATACTTAAATTATCAATAAGTTTTACTTTCCGTTCGCCGGTAATGGTATCGGACTTGCTACGCACTTTCATTTCTATATTGTTATTTAACGAGAACGAAACACTTCCCGTCCTTCCCTGGGGGGTATAACCATAAATCTGTCCTTCAAAAATATTATAGAACAGACTACGGGATACGCCGTCCTTGTCCACATAGTCGTAAGTGCGATAGCCGTTGGTCCCGCTGGCATCCTGATAGGGGCGGAAACTAAATCCCACATTCGGTGTAAGCATGTGGCGAATGGCTCGTATGTAGGCATTTTTCCCGTACAGGAACGTGCCGTAGATGCGGGTGGTGGCCGACAAGCCGAATGAATAATCGGTGGTGACATGAAATTCCTCGAATGCCGACGACATTTTACTAACCACCGTATTAGTCGTCGTGTCGTACGTTTTTGTGGTACTTTGGAAATACATGTTGGAGTTGAAGTTCACGGAAGGCGTAACCTGAATATGTTTGAATAAAGTCATAGACGGCAGCGTAATGCCGAAATTATGTTTCATCCCGTTACGCATGAAATCCGTAAATTTCTCACGTCCCAATTGACTTTCCTTAAAATTTATTTTGTTGTCGAACGTGGTATTATAAGTCAGCGCAAATTGTTCAAACCACCGTTCCTTTCCCACCCTGTATTTAACTTTAAACGGATAGATGCGGTTCATGGTAAAAGTAAAGTTCGGCAATCCCAACGCATAACTGCTGTCGCGCATGCTTTGCGAGTGGGTGGCGTTGATCGACAGGTTAAACGGCGTGCCCTCCCACGTTTTGCGGTAAGAGATACTCGATGAAGCGGTATTTTGCAGCGCCTGTTGCGGGGTTTGGCTTTGGTAGGTGTTGTAGGCCGAAGCCGAATAGTTTACACTGGCGCTGAACATGGTTCCCGGTATCGCTTTCGGGTCCATGCTGTGGTTCCAGCGGATGGCATACACCGTATTTGACGAATAGTCGGACGCGCCTTTTTCACCGAGTACGTTTTGGGCATAATCGAGATTGAACCCGCCGGTGAATTTATAGCGTTTCACGTAGCGCGAAACCGCCCGTGCACTCCATGAGCCGCGGGTGAAATACGTTCCGGTGAGGGCAAGGTCGGCGTAATCGCCCATCACGAAATAATAGCCCAAATCCTGAATGGCAAAGCCCCTGTTCACCTCATCGGTAAATCGCGGGAACAGCAAGCCCGCCGCCCGGCCGGGACGATCGGGCACAAAACCGAAAGGCAGCATCAACGGGAACAGCGGCACATCTTCAAGCACCAGATAGGAAGGGCCGAATACCGTTTGTTTGGGGTCTTGCAGCACGCGGGCTTCCGACATGCGCAGGTAAAAGTGTGGGTGCTCATGGTCGCACGTCGTATATTTTCCGCCACGCACATTGATGGAATTGTCGGGCATTTTCTTGATCACCGCGCCGTGAAGGTATCCGTCGCCTTCCTGCGTAATGACATTAGAGATGATAGCCTTCTTCGACTCGAAATTATAATACATGTGCTCCATCGAATAGGTTTTGTCGCCTTCCTTCATCACCGGATTACCCACCGGCTTCCCCAAGGAATCGAGGGTGCCTTTGGCAAATACGGTGCGCGTGCGGGAATTATATTCCATGTAATCGGCCTTCAATTCCATACTGCCGTGGGTAACCGTAACATCGCCATAATAATAAATGATCCGGTCGGGATGTTCCACATCATATTCTATAGAATCGCGGCCGGTAGAAAACACCGGCGCTTCCAGTGAACTTTTGCGTCGCAGCAGGGTGTCTAGTAGCGCCGCCGTCGTGTCTTGCGGCGACACAAGCGTATCTTTCGGCACGGCCATACGGTCAAAAGAAATCAGCGTGTCTTTTTTTAACAGGGGAAGCGTATCGCGTGTCGCAAAAACCGGTTTTTGCGACACAGCCCGGGCCACCGTATCTGCCGAAAAAGCCGATATGACAACCGGACAGCCAGCCGTCACTAAAAATAATAATGCTGACCTACAATTATTTATGATTTTTAATACTATAATTACAAAATAGTTTTATATTTTTGCACCACAAAGGTAAGAGAAAAAAATGTTTAAATCTATTGTAGATATAAAAAAAGTTATTATCTTTGCATTCTCTTTGGTTGCTTTCTGTTGTTATACAGTAACAATATTTAGTCAATCCGTCGTTACCCAGACCGGTGTCACAAGAGTGGTGGTTGATGCCGGTCACGGCGGACTTGATGCAGGGGCCGTAGGGAAATTCAGTAAAGAAAAAGACCTTAATTTAGATGTAGCCTTGTTAGTGGGCAAGTTTATTCAGGATTCCTGTCCCGGCGTGGAAGTTATTTATACCCGTAAAACGGATATTTTCATTCCCCTCAACGAGCGTAGCGCCATCGCCAACAAACATGACGCCCATCTTTTCATTTCCATTCACGCCAATGCTTCTCCCAAAAAAAATGTGAGGGGCACCGAAACCTACGTGATGGGGCTCGACAAGTCGGGCTCGAACATGGAAGTGGCCATGCGCGAAAATGCCGTAATCACGTACGAGGACAACTACGCCTCGAAATATGAAGGCTACGACCCGCGTTCGCCGGAGTCATTCATTATTTTTTCGCTTTTGCAGAACGCCCACCTTGAACAAAGCCTCCAAATGGCCGCCCGCGTGCAGGAAGAATTCGGCGACCGCCTCATCAAGCCTAACCGCGGCGTAAAACAGGCCGGGTTTCTGGTTTTGTGGCGCACGGCCATGCCAAGTATTCTCATCGAAATGGGATATATTTCGAATGAGCAGGAGGAAAAAGTATTAAATAAAAAAGAAACGAAAACGACCATTGCACAAGCTATTTTCAGGGCGTTCAAAAATTATAAAAATTATTACGACCGCGATCTCAATCTGGCGCAATATAACAACAAGAAATCACAAGAGGCCAAAAAAAACGGGATACCGCTAACTCTTCATTACCGGATCCAGATTAAAGCTTCTTCAAAAAAAATTCCCCTTGATGCACCGGAATTTACGGGTTATGAGGAGGTGCAATGTATTCCTTTTAGCGCCATATATAAATATACCGTCGGAAATTTTACTACCTTTGATGCGGCAACGCGATATTGCGAAGACGTCATACGTCCGAAAATTGCAGACGCCTTTGTGGTTTGTGTGGAAAACGGTAAAATTGTACCAATGAAAAAATAGAGATTATGAAAATTAAACGCGAAATAAAAATAGGTTTGTTTTTTTTAGCGATTGTTGTCGCGATATTCGGATTGTTGAATTTCTTAAAAGGGCAAGATATTTTTAAACACACCAACACTTATTATGCCGTTTACGAAAATGTGGAAGGGTTGTCGCCAAGTTCGCAGGTGTTTTTGAAAGGTTTAAAAATAGGCGCTGTCGAAAAAATCACGTTCGATGCAGCCAGTCTGAAATTTATCATAAAAATAAATATCAATGACAAATATCATATTCCCAAAAATTCGGAAGCGCAAATATTCAATACCGATATTATGGGGAATAAAGCCATGCGGATTGTTTTCGGCGACAGCGACCATTTTTTGCAAAAGGGAGATACGCTGCTTGCCGGCAATGTGCCCGAACTCATCACTATGATTGCCGATGAGTTGGTGCCGCTGAAACAAAAAGTAGATACCCTGGTTACGGCATTGAATACAACAGCGCAAGCATTAAATGCCATATTGACCGAAGAGACCCAGAAAAATTTAGTGAGCGGCATTGCCAGTTTGCGGGAAACGCTGCATAATTTGCAACAATTCAGCGCCGCCCTGGAAAGTGAAAAAGGGAATATCAAAAATATTGCGAAAGGCGTCAGTGCGTTCATGGACTCCTTAAACCGAAGCAGCGGTGATATTACACGCACGTTACATAATTTAGCCATGCTGACCGATTCCTTACAAAGCGCCGACCTTAAGGCTACCGTTGAAAGCATAAAGACCCTCCTGTTACAAGCGAATAATCCGGAAGGAAGCATCGGAAAGTTACTTCACGACGGACGCCTATATAATAATGTATCAAAAACCGTCGCGCATCTCGACAGTTTAATTGTCGCTATTCAAAAAAATCCGAAGAAATATATTAAAATCTCTGTCTTCTAATCTTTTTTAAAATTTTTCTTACTGATATTAAAGTCGTTATATTTTTTTTGAATAAAACAATAGCATTTACTATTTTTTTTTAATTTTTTTTTCTACAATTTTGTGTCGTCGAAAACACGATTAACTCAAACTTTAAAAATGATCATCCCCGAAGCATCAAATAATGAGTATTACCAACAGGTATGGCGTAATTGTTTGCGTGTCATAAAAGATATTATTCCCGCATTAAGTTTCCGCACATGGTTTGAACCTATAGTTCCGTTAAAGCTTGTAAACAACGTATTAACTATTGAAGTTCCCACCTCTTTTTTTTACGAATACCTCGAAGAGAATTTCATTGATTTGCTGAGTAAAACGCTTCGCAAGGAATTGGGACAGGATGCTCAATTGGAATATAGCGTACGGGTGGTGGAAGGCAGCTCAACGGTAACTTATCCACATCAAAGCCGGCCTGATTTAAAAAATAAAACCGTGCCTTTCCCCAACCATGCGGAAAAAGGGGGCATTACAAATCCATTCGTAATTCCGGGCTTAAAGCAATTGCAAATTGATCCGCAGTTGAACCCCGACTATCATTTCGACAATTTCGTCGAAGGCGAGTGTAACCGGTTGGCCCGCGCTGCCGGAATGTCTATTGCCGAAAATCCCGGTAAAACGGCATTCAACCCTTTATTTATTTATGGTAACTCGGGATTGGGGAAAACACACCTTGCACAGGCCATCGGGATTAAAGTAAAAGAATTGTATCCGGAAAAAATCGTGTTATATGTCAATGCAAACCGTTTCCAAACACAATATATGGATACGGTGAACGTAAAAAATAAATATGCGGATTTCCTGCACTTCTATCAAATGATTGATGTGTTGATTCTCGATGATGTACACGAGTTTGCCGGCAAGGAAGGGACGCAAAATGTATTCTTCCATATTTTTAATCACCTGCACCAATCGGGAAAACAGTTAATTCTGACTTCCGACAAACCGCCGGTGGAATTGGCGGGGCTTGAGCAACGCCTGCTTTCCCGGTTTAAATGGGGGCTGGCGGCCGAACTGCAAGTGCCCGATTACGAAACACGGAAAGCAATTTTACTCGATAAAATATACAACGACGGATTGGGGCTTTCCGAAAATATTGTAGAATATATTGCCGGAAAAATTTCCACCAATATTCGTGAGTTGGAAGGCGCTTTGGTGTCGCTGCTTGCACAGGCTACGTTAAATAAAAAAGCCATTACACTGGAATTGACCGAAGCAATGATCGATAAATTGGTAAATAATAACCAACGCGAACTTTCGGTAAGCGAGATCCAGAAAGCTGTGTGTTCTTATTTTTGCCTTACCCTCGAGAACATGTTGTCGAAAGGGAAAAAGCGGGAGATTGTACAGGCACGGCAAATCGCCATGTATCTCAGCCGCAGGATGACCAAATCGTCGTTGTCGTCAATAGGGGCGCAAATCGGCGGGAAGGACCACGCTACCGTCCTACATTCCTACAAGACGGTATGCAACCTGATGGATACCGACAAGCATTTCAAACAGCAGGTGCTGGCTATTGAAAAGAAACTAAAATCAATCATATAGTATGATGTTGCATAAACTTGATCCCGCCGATGTATTCAAATATTTCGGCGAAATTAGTTGTATTCCAAGGCCATCAAAGCATGAGGAGAAAATCATTGCTTATTTAATGAATTTTGCCGAGCAATTGGAGCTCGAAGCCAAGTGCGACAAGGTGGGAAACGTGTTAATCCGCAAGCCGGCGAGCGAGGGCATGGAGGAACGTCCCACGGTAGTGTTGCAATCGCACATGGACATGGTGGGCGAAAAGCACAGTCATTCAAAACACCGGTTTGAAATTGATCCCATTGCCTCGTATGTGGACGGCGAGTGGATTAAGGCCATGGACACTACGCTGGGCGCCGATTGCGGCATTGGAATGGCTGCACAATTGGCGTTGCTGGCCGACAATGGTTTGACGCATGGGCCTGTCGAATGTTTGTTCACGGTGGATGAAGAAACCGGCCTTACGGGCGCCGAAGCCCTGGAGCCAGGCTTCCTGAAAGGAAATATTTTGCTAAATCTTGATTCGGAAGACGAGGGCGAATTGTTCATCGGGTGTGCGGGAGGCACCG
>JAIRLC010000060.1 GCA_031259645.1 Prevotellaceae bacterium
ATATCTTAATTATTTTCAGTGTGCATTGCAATATTTTTGCGATATGTGGTTATATTGTATATATGTAATTAGTGATTAATTGTTAGTGAAAAACAGATAATAGAACATAGATTTTTAGACAATAGACAAGACTAATGTGACTAATTTTTTAATGTGCTAATGTGACTAATGAAATACAAGTTAAGCATTAAGCGAAAAGTGTTAAGCGAAAAAATTGTTCATTATTCATTGTTAACTGTTCATTGTAAAAGGGTTCGCTGGTGATTAGTTCTTCTTTCTTTCTACATCATCTGTTGTAAGCCGGCGGCCCTTTTCTTTAATGGTTAATGAAAAACAGACAATAGAACATGGATTTTTAGATGATAGACAAAAACAATGTGCTAATGTGATTAATGAAATTCTTAGTTCTTAGTTAATTATTCTATGTTCTAATAGCTAAACATCTAAATTAATATCTAAATTAAAAAAATATGAAAACAACAATGACAAAACAATTTTTATTTTTAGCGCTCTTGGGCGGCATGGTAATGCCGATGGCGGCACAAACGGTGGACGTGACGCTGCAATGCGGACAATCTTATACGATAAACAGCACAGTGCCGGCAACGGCTGCAGCCGGCTTAACTTACCGTTGGTTGGAAAACGGGAGCACAGTAACCGGGACGGCAGCCAACTATACTGTGCCAGTTACAAAAAGTGTGGGAATTTATACGTATATCCGGCAGGCCATGTCGGAAGGGTGTACCGATTGGCAAAATTCCAATGCGTTTACGGTAGAAGTTAAAAACAAAGATGATGACGGTGTGTGTATTAATGGATTAACGTGGGCGAAATACAATGTAGATGACCCGGGCAATTTTACCCAATCGATTTACGCACCCGGAAAATATTACCAAACTAACCGAAATACTCCAATTGATCCCAACGATCCTGAAGTGGTAATTGGACCCTACACACCGGATAGTGATTGGATGAGTGGCCCGGGAGTTTGCCCGTTGACGTGGCGCGTCGCTACATTAATTGATTGGCAGAAACTGCACTTTTCAACCCCTGTGTGTGCTGGTGACACGGTTGGTCTGATTGTCCGAACCCCGGGCGCCGCCCCAACTCTCCGAGTCGGCCCAGATGCCTGTAACCTTGTAGATCCCAAAGCGTATATAGTTTTGGAAAGCCATGTTAATCTTACTCAACCGGGTACACGCGCTACTTATCCTTCTTATTCGTTGGCTGATTACCATGCCGGCTCGAGCACCCTCGGTTCCTGGGACCCTAACCGCTGCCCGAACGGCCCCGGCGGACACTGCCAGACAATGACTTGGCATGATTACCGTGCCCACCCTGTGCGATGCGTAAAAGATTAAGATGTACGGAATTCTTAAATAAATGATGGCGTCTGTTTCACGCCCCACCGCCGCATGCCTTATGGAAACGGGGGCTGTTAGACAAATGACAATTAAAAATTAACAATGCATAATGTTAATAATGTGCTAATGAAACTCATTGCCGGGGAACGGCGAAAAGGGGAACGGAGAACGAAAAGTAGCAGTCGGCGGTGGCAGTATCGTTTGTTAATGTGATTAATTTTTAATTCTTAACTAAAATGTCTATGGCAATTATATACGACTTTACACCAAAATCCATGGTAGATAAAAATCCCGGCGGGGTTTCAGTCCGGTAGAAAAACGCGGGAGCGCCCACCCCGGGGCTACCAATATTGTTTCCCGTCGGGAAACAAACGCCGGATACGTTAAAAATTAGGTAGTAGACGATAGACTTTCAGATAATAGATAAAAAACAAATGATGATTAAATTCTTAACTAAAATGTCTAATATCTATAAATCTATGTTCTAAAATCTACACAACAACTGATTTTTTATAAATTTGCAAAATCTATTAAAAAATGTTCAAATCTTGTTTGTAAGTTCCAAAAATATAGCTATCTTTGCAACCCGCTTTTTATGCGGATAATGTTTATATTATTGAGTGATAAGTTATTAATTACAAACAAATGCCTGGACTAATTGGAAAAAAAATTGGAATGACATCCATTTTCGGTGCCGACGGTAAAAACATACCGTGCACCGTTATCGAAGCTGGTCCGTGTGTAGTTACGCAGGTGCTTACGGAAGAGAAGAATGGTTATGCCGCCGTACAGCTTGCCTATGACGACAAAAAAGAAAAACACACCAGCGCGGGCTTAATAGGCCATTTTAAAAAGGCAAATACCACCCCAAAGGGCAAGGTGGCGGAGTTCAAAAACGACTTCAAGAAACCGATGCAATTGGGCGACGTGATTACCGTAAACGACGTGCTTCAGGAAGAAGACTGGGTCGATGTTACGGGTACTTCTAAAGGCAAGGGATTTCAAGGCGTGGTGCGCCGTCACGGATTTAGCGGTGTGGGTGGACAAACCCACGGCCAGCACAACCGTCTGCGCGCCCCGGGCTCCATGGGCGCCTCATCGTGGCCTTCGCGCGTATTCCCCGGAAAACGCCTGGCCGGACGCATGGGCGGCGATAGAGTGAAAATATTAAACCTGAAAGTATTGAAGGTGATCCCCGAAAATAACCTGCTGTTGGTGAAAGGGTCCATCCCCGGTGCAAAAGGGTCATACCTATTAATAGAGGAGTAACGGACGATGGAACTATCAGTATATAAAATCGACGGGCAAGAGTCAGGAAAGAAGATTATCCTCGACGATACGGTATTCGGCATAGCGCCGAACGACCATGCCATTTATTTGGATGTGAAACAGTACCTGGCCAATCAACGCCAGGGTACGGCGAAAACGAAAGAACGCAACGAAGTGGCCTACAGTACCAAGAAGATTGTTCGCCAAAAAGGTTCCGGCGGCGCACGCCACGGCAGCATCAAATCGGGTATTTACGTGGGCGGCGGTACGATTTTCGGCCCCAAGCCGCGTGACTACAGTTTTAAATTGAACAAAAAGCTCAAACAACTGGCGCGCAGGAGCGCTCTCTCAATTAAGGCAAAAGACAGCGCCATTACCGTGTTGGAGCAATTTACCATGGAAGCCCCGAAAACATCGGCCTTTATATCGATTTGCAAAAATCTGAAATTTGAAGATCGCACGAAAGTGCTGTTGGTGCTTCCCGAAAACAATAATAACATCTACCTGTCGTCCCGCAACCTGCCGCGAGTAAAGGTAATCACGTCTTCGGAACTGACTACCTACGACATTATGAATGCCACCAACCTCGTGCTGGTGGATGCTGCGGTTGAGGTATTGAATAAACAGTTGGGACACGCTTAAAAAGAAGTCACATGGAAATATTAATAAGGCCATTAATAACCGAGAAAATGACGATTCAGGGCGAAAAGTTGAATCGTTACGGTTTTGTAGTTGACCGCACAGCCAATAAGCTGGAAATAAAAAAAGCGGTTGAGGACATGTACGGGGTTACGGTGAAAAATGTGAACACCGCCAACTACCATGGGAAACGTAAAAGCCGCTTTACCAAAGCGGGATTATTGACAGGCCGCGCCAATCACTATAAGAAAGCGATTGTAACGCTGGCCGGAGAAGACAAAATTGATTTTTACAGCAACATTTAAGCCATGGCAGTACGTAAATTTAAACCGGTAACACCGGGACAAAGACATAAAGTCATCAGCGCGTTTGATGATATTACCACCGGCGCCCCTGAAAAGTCATTGCTGGCGCCGCTGCGCAAGTCGGGCGGCCGTAACAACCAGGGTAAAATGACAATGCGCTACATCGGCGGTGGCCACAAGCGCATGTATCGCATCATCGACTTTTTGCGGAATAAAGACGGCGTGAAAGCCACCGTAAAAACGATTGAGTATGACCCCAACCGCAGCGCCCGCATTGCGCTGGTGCAATATGCCGATGGGGAAAAACGCTACATTATAGCGCCTAACGGCTTGAAGGTAGGACAACAAATTGTGTCGGGTGCAGGCGTTGCGCCCGAAATAGGAAATGCGTTGCCGTTGAATGAAATTCCATTGGGTACGGTTGTGCACAACATCGAATTGCATCCGGGGCAGGGTGCGGCCATGGCGCGTAGCGCCGGCACGTATGCCCAGCTTACGGCGCGTGAAGGAACACATGCGGTGTTGAAATTGCCTTCGGGCGAAACCCGCATGGTGCTTGTTACCTGTCGTGCCACGGTGGGCAGTGTATCCAACCCCGACCACAACCTCGAATCGCACGGTAAAGCAGGCCGGAAACGTTGGCTTGGCCGCCGTCCGCGTGTGCGTGGCGTGGTGATGAACCCCGTAGATCACCCGATGGGTGGTGGTGAAGGACGCGCCTCCGGCGGACACCCGCGTTCGCGTAAGGGCATACCCGCTAAGGGATACAAGACACGTAACCCGAAGAAAACTTCAAAGAAGTTTATCATTGAAAAACGTAAAAAATAACCGGATAAATGAAAAATAAAATATGAGTCGTTCACTAAAAAAAGGCCCTTACATTCATCCCAGCTTAGAAAAGAAAGTGCTGGAAATGGCAGAAGGTAAGAAGAAAAAAGAAGTGATAAAAACATGGTCGCGCGCCAGTATGATTTCCCCCGACTTTGTAGGACAAACCATCGCTGTGCATAACGGCAACAAGTTTATTCCGGTGTATATTACCGAAAACATGGTAGGCCACAAATTAGGAGAGTTTGCACCAACCCGTACGTTCAGAGGACATTCGGGCAATCGTTAATCATTCATCGTATAAAAAAGAAATCTCAATATGGGAGCTCGTAAAAGAGAAATGGCCGAAAGGCTAAAAGAAGCAAGGAAACAGACGGCTGTCGCAAAGCTGAATAATGTTCCTACCTCACCCCGCAAGATGCGCTTGGTCGCCGATTTGGTAAGGGGTGTTGAAGTAAACCGCGCCTTGGATATTTTGAAATATACCAAGAAAGAGGCTTCGGTTCGTTTGGAAAAGCTGCTCAAGTCGGCTATTGCCAACTGGGAGAGCAAAAACGAAAGCGAGAAAAAAGAACTTGAAAACGGGAATATTTGCATCACGCATATTTCCGTGGGTCAAGGCCGCACCCTGAAGCGTATCCGCACAGCGCCGCAAGGCCGCGCCGCACGTATTCGTAAACGTTCAAACCACGTTACGATCATTGTAGGTAAAAAAAGTGAGCCAGTAAAAGAAACAGAAACAGTAACAGAGGAGCAATAACATGGGACAAAAAACAAACCCAATCAGTAACCGTTTAGGAATTATTCGCGGCTGGGAGTCCAACTGGTACGGCGGCACGAAATATGCCGGCAAGATTTTGGAAGACGCCAAAATCCGTCAATACCTTACCACCCGTTTGGCTAAGGCCAGCCTCTCAAAGATTGTTATTGAGCGCACGCTGAAGCTCATTACTGTGACCATCCACACGGCGCGTCCGGGTATTATTATCGGGAAGGGCGGCCAGGAAGTAGATAAACTCAAGGAAGAATTGAAGAAAATCACCAGCAAAGAAGTTCAGATTAATATTTACGAAGTGAAGCGTCCCGAATTGGACGCTGTGATTGTGGCCAACAACATTGCCCGTCAGGTGGAAGGGCGCGTGTCGTACCGCCGTGCCATAAAAATGGCGATGGCTTCCACGATCCGCATGGGCGCCGAAGGCATCAAAGTGTTGATTAGCGGCCGGCTGGGCGGCGCCGAAATGGCCCGTCGCGAAATGCTGAAAGAAGGCCGTACCCCGCTGCACACGTTCCGTGCCGACATCGACTACGC
>JAIRLC010000105.1 GCA_031259645.1 Prevotellaceae bacterium
TTAAACCATTTCGCCTTATCGGGATTGAATTTGGCGCCCGATTTTATGACCCGGTCCAATCCAAACAAGTTCACCAATTCTTCCAGTGAAAACAGTTCCTGCTCGGTACCCGGATTCCAGCCCAACAACGCCAGCAGGTTGATAAAGGCTTCGGGGAAATAGCCATCTTCCCGGTAACCCCGCGAAAAATCACCGCTTAGCGGGTCTTTCCACGCCAACGGAAACACCGGGAAGCCTAAACGGTCGCCATCGCGTTTGCTGAGTTTCCCTTTCCCGTCGGGCTTGAGTAGCAGGGGGAGATGGGCAAATTCGGGCTGTGTGTCCGTCCACCCGAACGCTTCGTACAATAAATAATGTAACGGCAATGAGGGCAACCACTCCTCGCCCCTGATCACATGCGAAATGTCCATCAAATGATCATCCACAATGTTGGCCAAATGGTAAGTGGGCAACTCATCGGTGGCTTTCCACAGCACCTTGTCATCGAGCGTAGCGGTATTTACCGTTACGTCGCCACGAATCAGGTCGTGCATTTTTACCTCGCGGTTTTCGGGCATTTTAAAACGCACCACCCAGTGCCTGTCTTGTTGCAAGCGAGCAATCACCTCGCCGGCAGGCATCACCAACGACGTTTGCAGCCGTGTGCGCACCGTATGATTATAAATGAATGTTTCTTTCTTCGCCTCCGCTTCTTTCCGCAAAGCGTCCAGCGCCTCAGGCGTGTCAAAGGCATAGTAGGCATGTCCGCTTTCTACCAATTGTTCGGCATAGTTCCGGTACAACGCCTTGCGTTGCGATTGCCGGTAAGGCGCATGCGGATTCTTTGCGCCGGATTGCTCCGCGACGCTTCCTTCGGAAGTTAATCCTTCGTTGGGAAGAATGTTGCACCATGCCAATGCCTTGATGATATACGCTTCGGCGCCCGGCACAAAACGCCCGCTGTCGGTATCCTCAATGCGGATTATGAAATCACCGCCATGCCGGCGGGCAAACAAATAATTGAACAACGCTGTGCGCACGCCACCAATATGTAAGGGGCCGGTGGGACTGGGCGCAAAACGTACGCGAACTTTTCGAACACTCATGTCGAATGTATAAATTATATTATCTTTGCAAAGATAACACTTTTGAAGCTATATTACATGATTCGTTGTTGTTTTTGTGTTTTATTCCCCATATTGCTATTCCCGGTCATATCGTTTGCACAATCGTTGAAAGGGCATGTGGCCGATGGAAACGGCCGGGACGTCGCTTATGCCACTGTTTACATCAGGAATACCCAACAAGGCATATCGACCAATGAAAACGGGGATTTTGAAATAAAAATGCCGGCGGGCATTTATTCGCTTATCATACAATCTATGGGATATGAAGCGCTCTACCTCGAGGTTACAGTGCCGCAAACCGAAGGGTTTCTCTTTACCTTGTCCGAAAAACCCTACCAGCTACCCGATGTACTGGTTAATGTCGATCCGGAGAGTTTTGCCGCCACCATCATGCGGCATGCCATTGCCATGGCGCCTTACTACCGGAATATCGTGAAGGAATATACCGCCGACGTATATCTGAAAACAAAAATACATATTGACCAGATAAAAGGATTGGTGGGCTTGATGGTGAAAAAAGACGACAGGAAAAAACTTGCCAATGCCACTATCCTGCAAGAAAGCATCAACGAAATAAAATTCACCATGCCTGATCATTACGAACAACGGGTGAAGTCGATAGTTAACGCATCCAACATCGACCTGAAAGACTTGGCGGGGATGGAATTTGACGAAGACGATTTTAAAGTAGGACTTGCCCATTTCGATTTCTACAGCGCAAACCCTTCGTTCCCGCTTGCGCCGGTGGCTTTTTCAAATTACAGGTTTTATTATGAAGGCAGCTTAGAAGTGGGCGACCGCATGGTGAATAAAATCAAAGTAACCCCGCGGCGGAAAAGTCAGGAACTCCTGTCGGGATACCTGTATATCGTTGATAAAACGTGGAATATTTACAGCGTCGATCTGTTACAAAACACCACATTCGGCACCGTCCGTATTCAGCAACAATACGGTGATGTGGACAATGATATTTTTCTGCCGGTGTCATACATTGCCGAAATCAATTTGTCCGTCATGGGCTTGAAAGGTTCCGGCAACATGACAGGCTCGGTGAAGTATCAGCACGTAGTGTCCAATGAAAAAATCAGGCGCGAACCGGCGGTAACCGCCCGCGCTGACACCTTGAAGCCCCAAGCTAATCCGAAAAAAGAAAAGCTACAAGCAGAAGTGGACGAACTGCTCAGCAAAGAAAATTTGAAAATGCGCGATATGCGGAAAGCGGCGCGTTTGCAACAGAAAGTGGCGGCCATAGCCGAAGAGGAAGAGCGCATAGAAAAGGGTGAAAAGAAATCGCTGGAAATCCGCGACAATTATGTGTTTACGGTTGACAGCAGTGCACGCCGCACCGACAGCACGTTCTGGAGTACCGTCAGGCCTGTGCCGCTGGTGGCAGATGAGCTCATCACTTACCGGAAGAACGATTCTATCGTGGCGGTAGCTACCGGGAAAGACACCACGAAGAAGAAGCCGCGAAACCTGTTTGCCGAGTTGATAATGGGACACACTTACCGCATCGACACTACGCTTTCCTTAACTTTTGACGGTTTGGCGGGGATGTCGGCAGTGGATTACAATACCGTAGATGGCTACATTTACGGATTGGGCGGCAGGCTGAACAAACGTTTCAAAAATCAACAGCGGATACAAGCCAAAGTTTTCGGCGCTTGGGCGTTCAGTCGCGAAGCCTTTATGTGGGAAACTTCCCTGCGGCACCTTTATGCACCGAAACTGCGCGCCTATTGGGGAATAGCAGGCGGACAGCGCACAAAAGATTTTGCCGGAGACGCCGGCGTTGGAATGGTAAATCTATACTCTTCCCTCCTTTTCAGGGTGAATTATGCTGTTTTTTATCTCGACAATTTTATACGCATCAATCACCGCATTGATATTGCAAACGGACTGGAGTTTTACACCGGCCTACAGTGGAGCGACCGGCGAGCCATGCAGAACAACAGCAACCATTCCTATTTCTTTTCCGACGCCCGCGAATTTCGTCCCAACATGCCGCGTCATGCCGCAGTAGAGGCCGCGCCTGCATTGGTGGCCGACAATAAAGCAGCGCTCGCGGAATTTTCTTTACGCTATACGCCACAATACTACTATTATATATGGAGGGGTCGTAAAATCATGGACCACTCCGATTATCCGACTTTTTCATTAACCTGGTACAAGGGTATTCCCACCATGTTTCACAGTACGGCGGACTTCGATTTCCTGAAATTTAACGTAAGGCAAACTTTCCATTTCGGTTATTTCAATCGACTTACTTATGCCATTGAAACAGGAAAATTTTTCAATACAAAAAGTATGTCGTTTGCCGATTTCAAGCACTTTTATGCCAATGACGCCGGATTTTCAATGAACCACGACATCAGCCACGGATACCAATTGCTGCCCGGTTACACCCACAGTACAAACCAGTGGTATGTGGGGGCAAAAGTACATTATTCCGCGCCCTACCTGCTGATAAAACGCTTGCCTTTCCTCGAATCCATGCTGTTTAGCGAAAACCTTTACTTGTCGTATCTGTTGGAGCCGCAAAGGCGGCATTATGTGGAAGCCGGGTACGGCATATCCTTCGGGGAGATTATGAGCGCAGGCGTGTTTGTGGGTACCCACGACCGGAACAACTATGTTTGGGGTATTCGCGGCGCTATTGATTTGAGCACTGTGCAGCCATAAACGGTGA
>JAIRLC010000121.1 GCA_031259645.1 Prevotellaceae bacterium
CGAAGGTTGCGGTCGTAAATATCATCATAGTGCGCAGGAGAGTCGTTCATGGCAATCATGGGTTGTATCTCGCGGTAGAAGTCCATGTACCAGAAACGCGCCGACAATAAATGTTTATCGCCGGCACGGTAATATATTTCCTGCAAGAGGCCCCAGTTCCGGTATGCCGCATTCTTCAACGTATCCCTGCGGCGGCTGGGTGTATTGGTGTTGGTAAATTCGTAATTGTTCCGCGCCTGTGTATAAAGCAAACTCGAACGGCTTTCCCAGCGTTTGCCCGACCACCGCAACACCGCGCCCGTAAACGTGTAGCCATAACTTCCTATTGTTTGCCGTATGTCGGCGTGCAGGCCTCCGTTAAACTTGGGCAAGGTTTTCAGCTCAATACTTCCGCCCAGCGCCCCGCTGCCATACAGCACGCTTTCCCCGCCGGTGTGCACTTTCACTTCGTCGAAGAAAAACAAAGGCAGGTGGCTGAAATCACTTTCGCCCATGGTGGGCACATTCAGGTTAAACCCGTTCCACTTCAACACCGCATGTGAAGCGGCTGTGCCCCGTAAGGAAATAGACGACTGCATGCCTTTTCCTTTTTCCTTGAAATGTATGGCGGTTTGCGTTTGCAAATAATCCGACAGGTTGAAGTGTTGCACCGGCGCCAGTTCCTTGCTTTTAAAATACAAGGCCTGTGTGCCCACGCTATACTTCCCGGCAGGCAGCGCCGGCGGCGCATATCTGAATATCACCACCTCATTCAGCACGTGTGCGGTGGTGTCGTGTTCCGGCAATACGGCAACTGCGCTGCCCGCGCAAGGGTAACAAACAAGAATTAAAACCGAATAAAAAAGAAGTCTTTGCCGCATCGTACCTTTTGTCCGAAAGTGTCGAATCAATAGTACACAAAAATAGCTACATTTTTTTAACTTGCAAAAAGAACTTGTCCAACTTTGAACAGGCTCAATTTCGTTACGGTTGTCTTTCCATTGCCGTCATTCCAAACTTGTTGAGAAATCTCGTGTGTTGTTTTCATATTTTCTAATTATTTGATTTTTATTCTTTTATTGGCTTCCCTAATTCAGTTAGGGGCTTCCCTAATTCGGTTAGGGGACTCCCTAATTCAGTTAGGGGCTTCCCTAATTCAGTTAGGGGACTCCCTAATTCGGTTAGGGGACTCCCTAATTCGGTTAGGGACTCCCCTAATTCGGTTAGGGACTCCCCTAATTTGGCTCATTAGCTAAAAAATTCGCTTTTTTCACGTATCTTTACAGACGATTTCAAAAACAACAAAATTATGTGCGGAATAGTGGCATACATCGGGCCGAAAGCGGCCTATCCCATACTGATTAACGGACTTAGAAGATTGGAATATCGTGGCTACGACAGCGCAGGCGTGGCCATCCTGCAAGACCACAACATTGCGCTATATAAGCGCAGGGGCAAGGTGTCGGATTTGGAAGCCTACTGCATGGATAAGGACATGGCGGCCTGCGCGGGCATTGCGCATACGCGCTGGGCTACCCATGGCGAGCCTAACGACGAAAATGCGCACCCGCACCTGTCGGACGACGGCAAATTGGCCTTGATACATAACGGCATCGTGGAAAATTACCTCGTGCTGAAACAGGAACTGATGCGGCGGGGCTACACCTTCCGCAGCAATACCGACACCGAAGTGCTGGTGCACCTGATTGAAGATATTTATAAAAACGAACAGGTGGATTTGGCGGAAGCTGTGCGGCTGGCGCTTTCGGGCGTGGTGGGCACGTATGCGCTGGCCATCCTCTCGGCCGAAAACCCCGGCCAACTCATTGTGGCAAAAAGGGGCAGCCCGCTCCTGATTGGCGTGGGCGACAACGAATATTTCATTGGCTCCGACGGCACGCCCATCGTGGAATATACCAAACAGGTGATTTATCTTAAGGACGGCGAAGTGGCCGTAGTGTCGCCCGGCCGGAAAATCGTCATCAAAAACAGTGAGAACGAATCGAAGCGCCCGTATCTCGAAAAACTCGAAATCAGCTTGGAGCAACTCGAGAAGGGCAATTTCGACCACTACATGCTCAAGGAAATTTTCGAGCAGCCGAACGCTATTAAAGACAGCATGCGCGGACGTATTGATACGCAAAAAAATGTGGTGTCGCTGGGCGGCATTATCGAATATGAAGAGAAGATGCTCAACGCGCATCGCTTTATTATTGCGGCCTGCGGCACGTCGTGGCATGCCGGGCTCATTGCAGAATACCTCTTTGAAAGTTTGGTGCGCGTGCCGGTGGAAGTGGAATATGCGTCGGAATTTCGCTACCGGAACCCCATCCTCAACGAGGACGACGTGCTGATTGTGATTTCACAGTCGGGCGAAACCGCCGACACGCTGGCCGCGCTGGAGCTGGCCAAGTCGAAAGGCGCTACGGTAATCGGGATATGCAATGTGGTGGGCTCTACGCTGGCGCGCAATACCCACGCGGGCTCCTACACGCACGCCGGACATGAAACAGGCGTGGCTTCCACCAAGGCGTTCACCGCCCAAGTGACGGTGCTCACGCTCATGGCGCTGAGTCTGGCGCGCAAGAAAGGGAAAATCGCCCTGTCGCAATACCACCAACTTATCAACGATTTGGAGTCCATTCCCGAAAAAATCGAAAAAATTCTCACGCAGAACGACTATATCAAGGAAATCGCACAGTTTGTGGCGCAAACCAACAACGCCATTTACCTTGGGCGCGGCGTGAATTTCCCTGTGGCGCTCGAAGGGGCGCTGAAGCTGAAAGAAATTTCCTACATCCATGCGGAAGGCTACCCCGCCGCCGAGATGAAACATGGCCCCATCGCGCTGATTGACGAAGCCATGCCGGTAATCGTGCTGGCCACCGAGCAGGAAACGTACGAAAAAGTGGTGAGCAACATACAGGAGGTGAAAGCGCGCAAAGGCAAAATCATCTCCATCGTAAGTCAGGGCGACAAATTAGTAAAAGAGATGTCGGATTATGCCATTGAAATCCCCCGCACGGAAGAACTGCTCACGCCGTTGGCGTCGT
>JAIRLC010000173.1 GCA_031259645.1 Prevotellaceae bacterium
TTCTCCTGCAAATCCTGTGTCTTTCCGAACGGAAAAGGCAATCTTGCAGGATGAAACCCAAAAAAACGAGGCCAAACGGTCTCGTTTTTGTTTTGAAATTCATCGTTTTTTACAATCCAGTTTATTTATTGTGTTATTTTTTGTTTACGATAACTATTTACTATTATATGTAACAAAAAATATGCCACAGGAGGAAATAAAAAATTAGAAACACATTATTTTATTCTACCGTCACCCACTGGCCGGTGGTGTTGGCGCTGATACTGTGGTCATACATGGCTTCGCACGCTACGGCGGGCAGGTAGAACGTTCCTTTGTAAGCGGCGTGTAGTTTTACGCGCATGACGAGGGTATTAGGAAGGTCAAAATAGGCCAATACCCGGTCATCGCGAATATCCATATACGTTATGCCGCTGTTCTTTTTTTCGTCGGTCAACCGGTTTTCGGTTATTTCCCATCCCGAAGGAAAGATTTGCGTTAACGCCATATTGGCGTAATGCCCGCGCAGGCTGGGATTAGTAATTCGCACTTCGGCTTCAAAGTCAGTGCCCTGTTTGAGGTTTTTCACATTAATGGCATTGTCGTTGGTATCGAAATAACGCACATGTAGCTGCAAATTATTTTGGGAAGCTTCTTCCTTTCCTGCCACCGGAAACCCTTTTGCCGATAGGCGCACAAAGAGCACTGTTGCCGAATGGTTATCTACTTTCACGGTAGTTTGTGTTCCCGCTTGTGCTTCGAGGTCTGCGCTCCACATGGTTTTTTTGCTTTTCACCTGTACGGCTTTTTTATTTTTTCCGGTGTAACTAAAGTCAATTTCACCATTTGTGGTGGCGGCATATTTCGACATGCCCAACAGGCAATACGCGGTGGTTTGCGTGCTCATCCACGCGGAGCTGTTTATCGTTTCGGAAATGCGTTTGGCCAATAAAAATGCACTTTCTTTATCGTCGAGCAAGGTCAATATTTCCAATATCATGGCTTCATCGCGGGTGTTGCTGCCGTAGGTTTCCGAAGAGCCGTCATACGCCGCAACGGATGTGGGGATGTCGTGAATAATATTTTTTGCCGTTTCGGGTTGTCCGGCCAATAAATAAGCGCCGGCCAACATCCATTTAGCTTGCAGTGAAATGTCGTTGCGTTCTTTCAATCTGTTCATGGCGCTCAATTCCGGCTTTTTGGCCAAGGCCAGCACATAAAGCCGGTAGGCCTGTATAAAATCGCTTTGAGAAATTTTGTAACGGCTGTTATTTTCCGGCAGCCATTCTCTGGCAGCCTTTTGTTGCGCGGCTATCCAGTTCGCTTTCATAGCTTCGGGAATATGGTATCCTTTACGTTCGGCTTCCATCATAAAATGTCCGGCGTAGTTGTTTGTCCAATCGCAACTGTAGCCCGTTCCACCCGGCCAATAGCTGAAGTTCCCATATACGGTGACAAAAAGTTTTAAGCGGTTTAAGGCCGATTTAACATTACTTTCCGCTTGTTTTTTCTTTGCTTCGCTGAGTTCCACCACATCCGGCAGGTAAAGCTGCGGAAACGCGCCCGAGGTGGTTTGTTCCAGGCACCCATGCGGATAACTGAGGAGGTAATTTAGCCGTTCGCCGAGGTTGAGCGATGGAATACTTGACACTTCTATCTCGGCCGTATTGGATTCTTCCATACCGGGAAAGTTTAATGCTATGGTAGCCGATTGGTTGCCGGGAATAATTTTCTCTTCGCTGGCCACCACTGCGGGATTTGAAGCGCGCACATCAATTTCAATGGTGTTTTCGGCTTTTTCATTGCCTGAGGCTGCCTTGATTTTCACGTTCCCATAGCCTAATTTCTGTTTTGTGCTCACCTTGAAATGCACTATATTATCGCCCGGTTTGTTGAAGGTGATATTTTTGCTTGATTCGCTAAGCACTTCAAACATATCATTGACCAGGAGTTCCACTTTTACATTTTTCACGTGGTCTTCCATAGCGAATATGGTGACAGGGAGCGAAACGGTTTCGCCGGGGCCAAGCACACGCGGTAAAGTAGCCTGCACCATCAGCGGACTGCGTACCGGCGTGGTTTTTTCGGCGCTGCCGTATGCATATTTTGTCCCCGCAATTACCATGGTGCGTACGGATCCCACATAATCGTTTATCGTAAATTTATGTTCCGCCTTTTTCCCGGCTTTTAAGGTGAAGGGGCCTGCAAATTTTACAATCGGTTTGAAACGGTTGGCTTTCGCGTCGTTCTTGTTTCGGCTGAAATCCCCATCGCCGCCAATGGCAAAAATTTGTTCGATTTTTCCGCCGTAAGCGCCCATCACGAAGTTATATACATCCCAGGTGCGTATGCCCAGTGCTTGCCGTTTAAAGAAGTGATCCCACGGATTAGGCGTTTTGAAATGCGTAAGGTCTAACAATCCGTCATCCACAATGGCTAAAGTATAGCTCATTTCTTTGCCGTTTTGTTCACTTACTTGAATGGTAAAAGGCTCATCGGGATGAATAATGTCAGGACTTTTAATTACGGGGTAGAGGCGTGTTTTTGGGTCTTCCACCATAATGGGAATAACCCCATAAAGGCGAATGGGCAAGTCGTTTTTGGTTTGCGTATGCGGTTGCAGCAAGGTAATGTGTACATACACGTTCGGCGTCATGTCGGGTGTTGTGGCAATGGTAATGTCGGTTTTCTGGTCTTTACATTCTACCCAGAACGTCTGCAATACCCTTGACCCTGTTTCCAAGCTCACCAAAGCGCGTGCATCGGCAGTGGAAGGGATAGAGATCTGTACATTTTCGCCCACATTATACTTTGCCTTGTCGGCGTTAAACGTTAGCATATTCGCGCTCTCCGACTGGTTGTCGCCGCGCCCGTAATACCACCAGTCGATATATATCCGTTGCGACATGCGGTGTCCGCTTTTCGTGTCAATAACCTGCACCAGGAACATTCCCCATTCGGGTTGGTTAATTCTGAAATCGAAAGAGCCTTTGCCGTCGGCGCCGGTAGTGAGTTTGGTTGAATATATTTTGTTCTGATATATGCGGTGGGTATAGTTGGCTATACTGTTATTTGAGGATGACCACCACCAGCTCCATTCGGTGCGGTAAATGTTAACTTCCACTTCCCGTTTTACCGGTTTCCCTGTTTCGTTCACAGTAACCACATCGAAAATCTGGTCTTTGTCGGTTTCCAAACGGTTGTAGTAGCCATCGCCTTTCGGCGTTCTCAATCCCACATACGACGAGTAGGGCATAATGTTTACGGTAGCGTTGTCGATGCTGAAATCCCCGCTTTCCTCAAAAACACGTATGTTTAGTGATGTTTGGAGTGTCCCCGGCGTTTCGTCATTGCTGTCGGTGGGGATATTAAACCTCATCACGCCATCTCCATTCAAGTGTCCGGTAAATGTTTTTTCCGCCGGACTGCTTTCCCATCTGGCGACGTCTTCAAAATTGTAATCCGGGAAGTCTTTGAAAGCCGTATGTTGCGGGGTGAATCGTGCGGTAATATCGGCTTTTAATCCGGGTGCGTTGGCGCCGTGCAACCATTTTACGGCAAATTCACCACAGATATTTTTATTTCCGGTAATCACGTCGTCATCCAACGTGGTGTTTATCTTCAAGCGGTTTGGTTTAATCGTCGCAACCCTTATGGATTTATTAAAAGTCACGCCTCCCACAGTAACCCTGGCTTCCCATCGTCCGGTAGGTGCATCGGGGGTAGTGGCACTTGGGAAAGCGTATATCCTGTGGCCTTCCGCAGTATATACAATGCGGTTTACCAATTGATTTTGTACGTTGTAAAGTTCAAATACCACCGGATGGTTTGACGGTAATGTTTCATTTGCATCTTGCAATATGAACGACAGGAAAATAGTGTCGCCGGGACGCCACACTTCTCGTTCCCCATAAATAAATCCGTTAATTCCTTTTTTTATTTCCACCCCTGCCACATCAAAGGAGCTTAGAGAGAGTGACACGCCGTCATCCACGCGCAAATAACTTTTCTGCTTGTCTTGTGTCGCTACAATCACATAAGGGCGTTCGTGGTAAATAAGATGTACCATGCCTTGGTTATCGGTACGGCCTTCGGTGATTTTTTGCTGTTGGTAATTGTAGGCGGTTACGGTTACACCATTAAGCGGCTTGGTTGTGATCAAATCATTGACGGCCACCATCAAAGTATTGTTGCTTTCCTGTTTGGCAATCATGCCGAGATTGGTGGCAATTACATTCTGTGTAATAACGCGGGTATAGTTGTAATAGGCGTCATGACAAGGATTATCCCGTTCATACCAGTTGTAATAATAATAATCGTCCTCTTCCTCCTCTTCATAATCGTCATTGTTTTCCGTCATATTCTCGTTCTCTTTCTCCAATTCCGCGTTGCCGGAATTACATCCATAAAGAGAGTAACGATGTTTGAAAGAAATGCGTACCTCGTAAATGGCGCCGGGTTCAAGCGTCATTATTTCGGCCAGGTCGAGCGAAAAAGTATTCCACTGATGAAGATTTACTTTTTTACTTTCGCCTAATTTGATGGTTGTGGAAGCCACCGGCTTTCCTACACGCCGCAGTTCTTGACTATTGTCGAGATTATTAATTTGCAGGAACTGCAGGATGTTATTTTCAAAAATGTGATAAATGCGCACATCAACCGCGCTGAGGTTGATAGCTTGAAAAGGCAGGGTGAGGTCGGTGGAATTCGGCATCAACACACCTTTGCCTGTCAATCGAACGGCAGGTTTTGCATCTTCGAAAGTAACGGTTCGGGTGTAGTCTTCCGTCAATATTTTGTTCGATTTGCTTTTTAACCCTTCGCGGATTGTTATTTTAAAAGATTGATTCGTGACTTCCGTCAAGTAAATGTATAAATTGTTGGCCACCGCATTAAATCGCGGTTTCATGCTGCTGTTGAGTTGCACGTAGGCGTCGAATTTTTGACGGGCCAGCGGTTCCGAAAAAGTGCAAAGAATATATTGCTCCTGTGTGTTTATTTTCACATCCAACACTTCAAATATGTTTTCAACAGGGATTTTAATAGTGTCGTTTTGTTTGTATTCATAGTTTATAGGACTGCCATCCCAATATAGTATAATATTCGCCGGCTTGTCGCCTGTGATAATATCGTTAATATGAAATATATGTTTCTTGTCAGTTTGAAAATGCTCCCATTGGATTTTTGTTTTTTGCCCGGCCATGGTGGCGGTGAGTACTTCCTCCAATTGATGATGGTCAATATAATCGGCAGTTAACACCTCACCTTTCAGCGCATAGGTGCCGGGACCTTCCTTATATTGTAATTCCAGCGGATCAATATTTGTGATAAATGAAGGCTTAATAGTGGCGACAGAAAACTTGAATGTCTTGTTATCGCCTTTGGCTTCGTCAATCAGATTAGACACATGGAAAGAAACCTTATATATCTGGTCACTTTTTAATCGTTCTTTCGGGCGAAATTCAATCGTTGTGGGCGTTATCCAATAAGCTTCGCCGGCTACGGAAGGCGAAAGGTCGAATAGTTTTTTTTCGACAACGGCATTCTGTTCAAAATCGTTATGCTCCTGCGACAAACGAATCCTAATCGAAGCGTTAACAGAAATAACGCCTGAAGTATATGCGCTGATATAAGGATTGTTGGGCACTTTAGCGGATTTTGGCGAAGTATCGCATCCCGATAAGCTAAAGATAGCTAATATAAAGACAATTATATGGGGGAAATGTTTCATGTATGCGGCAATGTTAAATATTATTTACAAAGATAAAAAAAAGAATTTTGTTTATCAATAAAAATGATTACCTTTACACCCCAAAATTCGGGGTGTGGCGCAGTTGGCTAGCGCACTTGCATGGGGTGCAAGGGGTCGTGTGTTCGAGTCACATCACCCCGACGAACATAAGACCTCTTAAACACAAGCAGTTTACGAGGTTTTTTTCATCTCCACAAAAAGAGAAAAAAGCAAAAAACATTACATGTTCCGGAAAAGTTCGTACATTTGTTGTCGTATTGTTGACATATTTTTGACAAAAAAAGGACAGATAAAATGGCTACATTCAAGTATGAGATACAGAACAAGCGGGCGGACGGGACGTACAATGTCCGCATTCGGATAACGAGCAACAGAGAAATTCGGCGGTTATCGACAAACATATACGTCACCGACGCAGATTTAACTCGCAAAGGGAAAATCAAGAATCAGAACATCATCGACAAGTGCGAAGATTTGCTAAGACGGTGCAGGGAAGCGTGTACAGAGTTAGGTTTTGGAATCACCGGCATTCCGATTGACCGATTAGTTGAGAAGATAAAAACACATTTAGAAGGGAAGAAAGAATTTCAATTAGATTTCATCCTCTACACACAGCAAAAAACGGCTGAAATGTCCGACGGGACAGCTCAGATATACAAAGGCATGATAAGCGCCTTAAAGCGTCACATCAAACGAGATTCGTTAAACATAAACGAAATAACATCGACATTTCTCAAAGGGTTTGAAAAATTCTTAGAATCCGAGCCAAACCAGCAGGGGAATCGCACAAAAAAATCAGAATCAGGGCGCAAAGTGTCCGCTTATCTCTCGTGTCTCAGGGCAATGCACAACAAAGCAAAAGACGAGTACAACGACGAAGATACGGGATTAATCCGCATACCATACTCCCCGTTCAAAAACTTCAAAGTAAAAGCACAGCCGTTGACACGCAAGCGCGCATTATCTACGGAGCTCATTCAGGAAATAATAAACCTGCCGTATGAGAAGGAAAAGACAGGCGGCAAATGGAATCGCTTCAACCTCGCAAAAGACTGTTTTCTGCTTTCCTTCGCCCTCATCGGAATGAACAGCGCAGACATGTATTCCGCCGGCAAAGCTAAAGACAGCATCATCACCTACAACCGCAAAAAGACAACGACACGGCGACACGACAACGCCGAAATGAAAGTAATGATTGAGCCCTGCATATCGAACCTGATAGATAAATACAAAGACAAAGACGGCAAAAAACTGTTCGATTTTCACAACCATTACAGCGACATGAAAGCCTTCAACAAAGCCCTCAACAAAGGATTAAAGCAGATAGGCAAAAAACTGGAAATCGACGACCTCGAATTTTACGCGGCGCGACACAGCTGGGCGACAATTGCACGCAGCGCAGCCGTCGGAATCGACAAATACACCGTACACGAAGCCCTCAATCACTCCGACAAGCAAATGAAAATAACCGATGTCTATATCGAACGTGATTGGATGGTTATATGGAACGCCAACAAAAAAGTCCTCGCCCTGTTCGACTTTTAGAGTTAAAAACTAAAAGTTAAGAGTTAAGAGTAGGGCGATGCCAGCTTTTAGATTTTTGATTGTTGCTTACGCACGACAATATTACCCGCCGGCATCGCCCAACTCTTAACTCTTAGTTTTTAGTTCTTAACTCTAAAAAGATGTTATCAATGATTATCAAAAAATAATCACAAAAGTATATTCGTAATCAAAAAAGACATATTTTTGTCGAAAATATGTAGTCCGTTTTTGGTATGGTCAGAAGTCCGAAATACAGTTTTATTCAGTTTGTAGCGTCGCCGGCATGTTGTTTGGCGTTGCCTGTTGCGTTGATTTCCGACCTTGCTTTTTACGTTTATACCGACTTCAAATTCACGGTCGGGATAAAGAATGATTCGGGGCAAATCACACAGGATGCGACACAGACACAATATGACTGGGTTGGTTCTTGCGTGAATGGCGAAGATGTGAATATTAACCTTGCAAATGTCCTGAGGTGCGGCGAATGTTTTAATCTTGTGTTGATAGATTCGGATTCCGGCGCCGTAAAAGCTGTTTCAAACAATTTTCAATATGTTTGCGATACGGAATATACGTCGGTGGTAAAATATCTGCTGACCGGCGCGGGGTTCGAATGGGACTGTCCTACGTGTTTGAACAGTGTGCGTTTGCCGCTTTACCTGACCGAGCCACAGTATCCGCAAACGCAGGAAGTGTATAAGTTGAAAAGCGGCTACAGGCGGCATCTGTTCGCCGAAATCGAAAAGTCGTACAACCTGAAAACGGATTTTCTGCCTGACGAACTGCATCAGAAACTTGTTATTGCGCTTTCGCATGACGAGGTATATATCAACGATTTGTTACTGACAAAGTCGGAATCGTATACTGTCGATTGGGGGAATGTGGAAACAATCGACGGGGTTAAGTTTGCAATGGCTTCGGCTGTTATGGTTGAAAATGTTACCGCCCGTAACGATAATTGCGGGGAATGCAGCATGGAAGGCGACACTTGCGACTTCGAGTGGTTAGAATCAGACGCCGTATGTCAGTTATTAAGCGTCGAGGTCATCGAGACGCTCGAGTTCTCGGATTACGTATGCGGCATAGAAGAAGTGTTTGGCGCGACGCCCGTCCAGACAGGCAGAGCCTTTGCCAAAACAGCGACATACAAGCGATACATCGAAGGCGTGCTTGACGAAGAAACAGCGAAATCGATGTTAACAGATGCACAGCCCGAGTTGACAGAAGCCGAATATCAACGACTGAGCGAAACAGACGTAGCAGAGCGAGTAGAAGCCGTCGTAGAGCTCTTCGAGTGCGAGACCGAGCCCGAGCGCATCAACGAGCCGATTATCGACGACGAGACATGCATACC
>JAIRLC010000016.1 GCA_031259645.1 Prevotellaceae bacterium
CGATAGACAAACAATTCATAACTCATAATTTATAATTCATAATTTTAATATAACATGAAAACAACAATGAGCAAACAACTTTTATTTTTAGCAGCATTTTGCTGCATGGCCGCTTCTGTTGCGGCACAGACGGTGGATGTGACGCTTCAGTGCGGACAGTCTTACACAATAAACAGTACGGCGCCGGCAACAGATGCCAGCGGCTTAACTTACCGCTGGTTGGAAAATGGGAGCCCAGTAACCGGAGCGGTGGCAAACTATACTGTGCCGGCTACGAAACATGCGGGAACTTACACGTATATCCGGCAAGCCAAAACGGAAGATTGTCCCGATTGGCAAAATTCAAATGCGTTTACGGTGGCGGTTGTAAATCCTGACGACGGTACTTGTATTGCCGGCACCACGTGGGCCAAATACAATGTAGATGTGCCGGGCAGTTTCACCACCTCGTCGTATGATTTAGGAATGTATTATAAATGGGACAGTTTAAAGTATATCCCACCTACTGCTGAGGTAAATAATTGGGATCATAATGCAAGTCCAAACAACGTGTGGTCTGATGCTACAAACCCGTGCCCTGATGGATGGCGTCTACCTACAAGACTTGAATGGTCACTGCTTGTGCATGCAAGCCCGGGTTGGTTTAATAATTACTGCTTGAATAAAAACCCGATATGGGACCGTTCCGTTACTCCGAATGTAGTTGTTTTTGGACCCATGCCAACTGACCTCCAGCATCCTACTGAACGAAATGTCATATTGCCCTGTGGTCCGAACACGATGCTCGACAGCGTTACACCAAACTGGAATAACTGTGGTTACTGGGCCTCTGAACCATATATGATGACGACACAAAACAGAGATATGCATTTGTGCCTTATGGCTGCGGTAACTTGGGGTGTAGCGGGAGTGCGCTGCGTGCGGTGACCCTAACGTCATCTGGCATTGTACTTGAGCATGCTTAATGTATGTCTCGCCGCCGCATGCCTTGCGGGGAAGGGGGCTGTAAAACAAATTAACAATGAACAATGACAATATTAATGTGCTAATGTGACTAATTCTTTAATGTGATTAATTTAAAAACAGACAATAGAACATGGACTTTTAGATGATAGACAAAAACAATGTGCTAATGTATTTTAATTCTTAACTCTTAGTTCTTAATTCTTAACTAACCTCACACCGTCATTATTTCTTTTTCCTTCCGCTCCAACACCTCGTCTGTTTTTTTGTTAAACTGGTCGGTCAATTTTTGTATTTCGCCCTCCGTGTCTTTCGCCACATCTTCCGGCAGGCCGTCTTTCTGGTACTTCTTCACCAAATCGACGCCGTCGCGGCGGGCATTGCGGATACTGATACGCGCTGTTTCGGCTTCGGCCCTCACCTGTTTCACTAATTCTTTACGCCGTTCTTCCGTCAGCGGCGGCACATTGATACGCACGTGCTCCCCGTTGTTTTGCGGCGTAAACCCGAGGTTTGCCGCCATAATTGCCTTTTCAACAGGTGCAATCATATTCTTATCCCACGGTTGGATAAAGATGGTTTTCGCATCGGGCGATGTGATACTCGAAACCTGCGGCAACGGCGTAGGCGCGCCATAATAATCAACCATCACCGCATTGAAAATAGCCGGATTGGCTTTCCCGGCACGCACGGTAAGCATGGCCGCTTCCAAATGTTCCAAGGCTTTTTGCATTTTTCCCTTGGTGCTATCCTGTACTTCTTTTGCTTTTGAAATATCCATAATATTAAATTTTAGTTCTGATTTAACCTATTGTTGTCCCCACCTGTTCGCCTTGCACGACCCGTTTCAGGTTACCGGAGCCATTCATGTCGAATACGATGACCGGGATATTATTTTCCTTACACAAGGTGAATGCGGTAAGATCCATAATTTTTAAATTTTTGTTGTACGCTTCCTCAAACGTTAAACGGTCATATTTCACGGCTTTGGAATCTTTTTCGGGGTCGGCGGTATATACGCCATCAACCCGCGTACCTTTTAATAATACATGGGCTTCTATCTCGGCCGCCCGCAGTGCGGCAGCCGTATCGGTGGTAAAAAACGGATTTCCCGTGCCACCAGAAAAAATACACACCACGCCGTTCTGCAAATATTGTAACGCGGCGTCTTTTGAAAAACGTTCGCCTACCGATTCTATGGTTATCGAAGTGAACACCACCGCCTTCACGTTTACGGCCAACAATGCGCTCTGTAAGGCCAAACTATTAATCACCGTGGCCAACATGCCCATTTGATCACCCTTCACCCTGTCAAACCCTTTATTTACACCCGGCAAGCCACGGAAAATGTTCCCGCCCCCAATAACCACGCCCACTTGAGCGCCTTCATTCACCGCATCTCTAATATCCACAGCATATTGTGATAAAATTACCGGATCTATTCCATTTCCGCCGGGATTCATTAAACTCTCTCCGCTGAGTTTTAACAGTATTCTTTTGTGAGTAAGCGCCATATATACATTTTTTAATAGAGCGAAATTAGGAGAAAAAATCGGATTTTGCAAAAAAATTTTCATATTTTCAAGAAAAGTATTTCCTTTGCAGTCTATTTTGTGAAATTTTTTAGAATAAAAACAATTTAATATTAATTTAAAACATTTTATTATGGCAGATGTAGCATCGAAAGTAAAAGCCATCATCGTTGACAAATTAGGTGTGGATGAGAATGAAATCACTCCCACGGCCAGTTTCACTAACGACCTTGGCGCCGATTCGTTGGATACTGTAGAACTGATTATGGAATTTGAAAAAGAATTTGGTATCTCGATCCCTGATGGCGATACCGAAAAAATCGTTACCGTTGGAGATGTAATTTCTTACATTGAACAACATGCAAAGTAATTAAACCTTACCGGCGAATTCGTATCTAATTTTATCACATCATGCAATTAAAACGCGTAGTAATAACCGGTTTAGGAACCATTAACCCGCTCGGTCATACTATTGAAGAATTTTTCAACAATTTGGAAAAAGGCACGAGCGGCGCAGGCCCCATTACCCTTTTTGACGTCACGCATTTTAAAACAAAATTCGCTTGTGAGGTAAAAAATTTTGATCCTACCCAATTCGGCATCGACCGTAAAGAAGTGCGTAAACTCGATCGTTATGCGCAATTTGCCATGGTCGCTGCCGATCAGGTGGTGAAAAACAGTGGGATTGATCTGGAAAAAGAAAACCTCGACCGTATCGGCGTAATTTGGGCGTCAGGCATCGGTGGCATTGGTACCCTCGCTCAAGAAGTGAAAAGTTACGTGGAAGGCGGCTATATTCCACGCTTTAGCCCATTCCTTGTTCCTAAAATGATTGCCGACATCGCAGCCGGGCAAATTTCCATGAAATACGGTTTTCGCGGGCCTAATTACGCCACCGTATCGGCCTGCGCATCGTCAACCAACGCCATGTGCGACGCTTTTAACCTCATCCGGCTCGGAAAAGTAGACCTTATTGTGACCGGCGGCTCCGAAGCCGGAATTTGCGAGCCCAGCATTGGCGGATTTAACGCGGCACAAGCCCTTTCAACCAATAATGAACAAGCGCTCACAGCGTCGCGGCCGTTCGACAAAACGCGCGACGGGTTTGTGATGGGTGAAGGCGGCGCCGGCCTTATGTTTGAAGAATATGAACATGCCATTGCCCGTGGTGCAAAAATTTATGCCGAAGTGTTGGGCACCGGCCTCACAGCCGACGCTTACCACATCACAGCGCCACATCCTGAGGGGATAGGCGCCACGAACGTCATGCGCCAAGCGCTGGAAGAAGCCGGCGTGAAACCCGAAGAGGTGGATTATGTAAACGTACACGGAACTTCTACGCCCATAGGCGATATTGCTGAACTCAAGGCTATTAAATCCGTTTTTGGCGAGCATGCCTACAAACTGAACATCAGTTCTACCAAATCCATGACCGGCCACCTGCTTGGCGCCGCCGGAGCGGTAGAAGCGATAGCATGTATCTACGCTATGGAACGCGCCGTCATACCGCCTACCATCAATTTTGAACACGAAGACCCCGAAATTGACTACAAACTAAACCTCACCCTTAACAAAGCGCAAAAACGCGAAGTAAACGTAACGTTAAGCAACACGTTTGGTTTTGGCGGTCACAACTCTTCAATTCTTCTAAAAAAATTTAAGGCTAATTAGTGGTTTTTTGCCAAATTTTAGTACCTTTGCCATTATAATAAGGCGGAGCGACTAACACATGAATAAACGATTGATATGGGCGTTAGCGGGTGCAATAGCCGTATGTACCTTATCACTGATTTATGTGCAATTTACATGGATTGTCTCCGTTAAGCAAGCTGAGGAGGGGAGTTTTGCAAAAAGGATAAATACCGTCCTGGCTAATGTTGTTGCCGATATTGAGGAAGAAGAAGCCTACTCTTACATTGTTCAGGGGGCGCAGCCGCACAACCTGTCAAACTTAGCCGACAGCATCAACCTTTTGAACAGGAACCAGTCCGATGAACTGCTCTCTGCGCTGAAAGAAAATCCACAATTCATCGAAGAATGGAAAATGAATACCGCCCTTGCGCGGGAATCTTTCATACAAGGTATTCTTACACGTATTCTCAACTCCAATCTTCCCATAGAAGAACGGGTATCATTAGATAAAATACAATCGTTGCTCGAAAACGAATTTAAAAAGGAAAGCATTGATATCCCTTACGAATTTGGCGTAACCGACCAATTGGGAGAACTCCTGTTTCGCACCGAAGGATTTCAGGAGATGGAGCCCGAATACACTTACATTATCATGCTCTTCCCCAAAGATCCGGAATATGCCACACGCTATTTCTTAAATGTATATATTCCTTATAAATCCAGTTTCATCCTCCAAAAAACGCGGTTACTCATCATTGTTTCCATCCTGCTGTCTTTGATTATCACGATTACATTTACCGGAAACCTGCTCATCATTTTCAGGCAAAAACGTTTCTCCGAAATGAAAAACGACTTTGTAAACAATATTACCCATGAGCTTAAAACGCCTATTACAACTATTTCTCTTGCCGCACAAATGTTGTATGACCCGAATATTTCCAATAAGGAGCAAAAAATACCTTATTT
>JAIRLC010000020.1 GCA_031259645.1 Prevotellaceae bacterium
CACATTAAAAAATTAGTCACATTAATCTTGTCTATGGTCTAAAAATCTATGTTCTATTGTCTGCTTTTCATTAATCACATTAAAAAATTAGTCACATTAGTCTTGTCTATGGTCTAAAAATCTATGTTCCGTTCTCCGTTTAATTCCGCTATAACTTCCTCCAACCGGATGCCGTGCGAGGCTTTAAGCAATATGGCCGTCTGTGGGGCTAAAGGATGTTGGCGCAGGTGGTTTTTTAATGTTTCAACATCTGCAAAACTTTGAAACATATGGCCGGCATTGGCTTGCATAAAATGTTCGCCAACAAGAAAAACAGCAGTAAACGATTTTTGTTTTAGTAATGAAATAATATGCGCATGTTCCGCCGCACTGTCGGCGCCGAGTTCGAGCATGTCGCCGAGAATGGCGCATTTGCCGGGGTAATGCAGTGTTGCAAAATTATTGATGGCCGCGGCCATGCTGGATGGGTTGGCATTGTAGGCGTCTATGATCACGTTGTGCCGCGCCGTTTGCAAAAGCTGCGAACGGTTGTTCGACGGCGTATAATTATTGATGGCGATCACAGCGTCGTGCGGCGAAACGCCGAAAGTGTGACCTATGGTCAATGCGGCAAGCACGTTATCGGTATTGTAGTTTCCCACGAGATGGGTATTGACTTCGGGAAAATCTTTGATGGCAAGGCGCAGGAAAGGGTGTGTTTCGTCGGTGGGAAGCATGGTTACCCGGTCTTTGCCGGCGCCGTAAGGGATCAATTGTTCGCAGTGATGCTCCTTAATCATATCGCGCAGCAGCGGATTGTCGATGTCGTAAAAAATAACGCCGCGGTTTTTTGCAAGATAATCGTAGAGTTCACCCTTGGCTTTACGCACGCCATCCAGTGAGCCGAAACCTCGAAGGTGCGCTTTACCTACGTTAGTGATGAGGCCGTAATTGGGCAATGCCATGCGACAAAGTTGTGCGATCTCGCCCGGATGGTTGGCGCCCATTTCCACTATACCGATTTGTGTTTCCCTGTTCATGCGCAGCAGCGTGAGGGGTACGCCAATATGGTTGTTGAGGTTGCCGCAGGTTGCACTTACTTTGTATTTTGTAGAAAGCACTTGCGCGGCTAATTCTTTGGTGGTTGTCTTGCCGTTGGTGCCGGTAATGGCCAGTATGGGGATTTTAAGTTTTTTCCGGTGTGTGCAAGCCAAATCCTGCAAGGCTTTCAAGGTGTTACCGGTGAGGATGAGTTGGGGATGTGACGGCAATGTGGGGTCATCTACCACTGCATACGCCGCGCCTTGTTCCAACGCCTGAAGAGCAAAATGGTTTCCATCAAAACACTCCCCTTTGAGGGCGAAAAAAATACTGTTTTTAATGACATTGCGGCTGTCGGTACTCACTGTGGGGTGTTGCACAAACAGCTTGTAGAGTTTCATTTACCTTCTTTTTCTTTTCGGTTTTGGCGAGCCTAATTTATCCATGGCACAACGAAATCCGATATCAATGGCCGATTTTTCTTCATCAAGGAAGCGGCGTGTGCCGGGACTGAGCCAGTATGCGCGATCGAGGAATGATCCGCCCTTATACACCCGTGCCTTGTCATTAATGAGGCTGGTCATGCCGGTGTGATTGGCCCCTGTGCCTTGGTCATACATGCGGTCTGAGTTGGCGCGTGTTTCGGGTTTCACGCTGCTGTTTTCTTCATAAGAGATAGAAGAAAGAATATCGCCATCGCGGTAATTGCGGTTATCACCCAATTGATAATTGTTGCGGTTGCCATTGTAGCCTACGGTGTCGACCCTGATACGGCCCAGGGAGTCTTTAGGTAATACGTTCCCTTCTTCGTCTGTGGCGATGTCGATAAATACATTTCCGCGGACAGGACGGAAGTCATCTACGTCTTCGGAAGATAGCGGGCGGTAAACGTCGAATACCCATTCGTTCACATTGCCGGCCATGCAGTAGAGCCCGAAATCGTTAGGCCAGTAAGAACGTACGGGAGCCGGCGGCGCATAGCCGTCGTTGAGCGAACCGGCCACGCCCATAAGGTCGCCGCGGCCGCGTTGGAAATTAGCCATAAAAGCGCCGCGGTGTTTTGGATTATTGTTGCGTAATGTGCTTCCGCTCCAAGGATAAATACGGCGTTCGGTAACCCGTTCATCATAAGTGACGCCGATGGGCGCTATGGCGGCATATTCCCATTCGGCTTCGGTGGGGAGGCGGTAATTCGGTAATAATATGCCATCGTCAAAAGCCACCCGGCGGGTAGCATTTTTGTCTTCGCTTATGAAATCGCGCAAGTTTTTCTTTACGGCGCCTTCATATTGTCCCGACAAGTAAGCGGTAGTATTAAATGAGTTGGCGCCCTCTTGTGTGGGGTCCGGATATAAGACGCCGCGTTTAATCAGCATGAGTTCGTTGACCCTGTCGGTACGCCACAAGCAAAATTCATTGGCCTGTCTCCACGACACACCTACTACCGGATAATCGTTGTAGGCCGGATGGCGGAAATAGGTATTCACGAACGGTTCATTGAATCCTAACGGTTTACGCCACACCAGCGTGTCGGGCAGCGCATTTTTGTACACATCGGGGTAAGTCGAATATACTCTTCTGATCCAGTGGATGTAAGACCGGTAAACTACGTTTGATATTTCCACCTCATCGATGTAGTAAGAATCAACAGTAACCCTGCGGGGTGCATTGTTCCAGTCAAAATGTAAATCTTCGGCCGCACGTCCCATGATAAATGCACCGCCTTCAATGAAAACAAGGCCAGGCCCTGTTTCCTGTTCGCGTACTTGTTTTACTTCATATCCGCCGAATTTCGGATCATTGTAATTCCAGCCCGTAGCGCTTGATACTTGTTTCTTTTTAAATAAATTACAACTGGTTGTTCCTCCGGTTGCCGCGAAGCAGAGCGCGACCAGTAAAAGTTTCTTGATGCTCATAAAAAAATGAGATATGGTTTATACTTTAATTTACAAAGGTAAGTATTTCTTTGAAAATAGAAAAAATTTTTCAAAAAAATCAATTATAAATAGCATCCGAAGCAGGATTTTGATTTGTATTTTTTGCGGTGTTGTTTTGTGACGCCCGGTGTTTCGGCGAAATGTCCAAAGGTGAAATGGACAAACAACTCATGCGAAACGCCTTGCCATCCGCTTAAAGCGCTTCCCCAGCCAATAAAGTCGGTGGTATAACCTATGCGAAAGGCCGATGACAGGAATCCGACGGATAACGATATATTGGTTACTTTTTGTTGCAGGGCTGTTTTTACGCCGGCGCCGGCATACAAAGCGCCGGATTGTATCAATATGCAGGCAGTTAGATATTTATAATGTTCCTGATGATAATACCGCAGGGAAGGTATTAGTTTAATACGTTCAAATTCAAGCCATTCTGAGGTGCTCACTTCTTCGGCGGCCGGGGAGGTCAGCGGAATGATGTATTTGGCTTGTATCGCCATTTTCAATGACCGGTTTAAATAAAGCTCTTCTTGCTGAGCGCCAAGGTGATGAATGGAAAAACCGAGTTCGAGGCGCTGGTATTGACCGAGTATCCCGGCCGAGAAATCAAGCCCATTCTTGCTATATGGCTCGTAAGTTGGAGCTATGGACGGTATTGGTGTTCCTGTGAGATCGAACATGTCGGGAAAGGTTGCCGAACGGAAATCGCGGTGCCTGTTATGAAATATACCTTGTATGGCGGGACGTAGCGACAGATTTTCAAAAACCTGAAAATCAAATACATACGACATTGCAACAGTGGTTTGCCGGAGTTGGCCGGAAGCCATGAGGTTATGGAGCACATAACACCCGAAACCGCTGTTCCATTTATCTATAAAGATGTCTGCCTCAGCATAATAAGTGGTATAGGGGGAGGGTGCTGCGGTAAATTGGCTACGGAAGGCGGCGCCGGCATGCAAAGGGCCGAATATCCCGGTGTAGGCAGGATTGTTATACATTAAGGCTGAGTAAGGATGATCAAATATGATATCTTGCCCTGTTGCATTTTGATGAGAAAATAATAGGAATAATCCAATAAATATATATATCTTTGCAGTCATATAGAGCAAATGTAGTAAAAATTAATAAAATTAGTGTATTTTATAAAAAATTAACAAAGTCAATGTGCTATAGTTGGTTAAAATAATCTAATTTTGTAAATTAAAATGTTATCGTGAATACTATTATCGTGAAAAGAATAATCATTTTGTTAGCACTGTTGAGCTTAACTGCGAGCAGTGTTTTTGCACAGGATGCGAATAATCCTATTGTGTTTGCTATGCCCGTACTTACTGTTGTTCCGGATGCCAGGGCGTCGGGGATGGGAGATATGGGGGTAGCGACGTTACCGACTACCAATGATCAGCATTGGAATGCTTCGAAGTATGTGTTTAATGAGGCGAAGAGCGGCGT
>JAIRLC010000046.1 GCA_031259645.1 Prevotellaceae bacterium
TGTCTTTCCCTGAAAAAAGTTGACTCCTAAAAAGAGTCGAAATGAAAACAGAAAAGTATCAATTCAGAGGAGTTGGCAGTCCTCTCAGAGAATTTCCTACGGATGGAAGTCTTAAAAGGCAATATCTGTCCAAGGTGTTGCATCTTTATTTTGAAGAAGGAATGGGTTATCGTTCCATTAGTGAAATTATACCGGTCTCATTTGCTTCTATTGGCTATTGGATTCGTACCTTTGCCAAAGAATACAAGAGTAAGACAGAAATAATGGAAGCCATCTCCAACCTTGACAAATCCTCACGTGAGGAATCCAAGAAAGCAAAGGACAATGCCAATACAAGTTCGTCAAAGGACACAGATTTTTTGGAGGCGGAACTGGCAAGCCTCAAGGAAGAGTTGAAGTATCAACGTCTCAGAGCTGATGCGTATGATGAGATGATAAACGTTGCAGAAGAACAATTTAACATCAAAATAAGAAAAAAAGTTGGCGTCAAACAGTGATTAACCTGCATACACAAGACAAGCGGCGATATCCTGTCGCTACGTTGTGTAGATTGTTTGGCGTTACCAAGCAGGCATATTTCAAGGATGTTGAACAGTCCAGACTTACAAGACTCTCTCAGGAAGCCTTTGCAGTGGAGTTTATTCATTCTGTCAGGAAAGTAGACCCGGGCATCGGAGGCATGAAACTGTGGTATATGTATTGCAAAGAATTCAAAGGGAATGCTCCTTTGGGGCGTGACCGCTTCGAGACGGTCGTTGATAAATACGGGCTTAAGGTACGTCTGAAAGTCAGGAAACCGCGCACCACGGACTCCCGTCATGGATTACCGTTATATCCGAATCTTGTCAAGGCGTTCATTCCTGCGGGTCCAAATCAGTTATGGGTAAGCGACATCACCTATATTCCGATTTGGATAGATGACCACGACTACCGGTTCTGTTATCTTTCGCTTATAATGGATGCCTACTCCGAAGAAATTATGGGGTATCAGGTGGGCGCTACGTTGGAGGCCTTTTATTGCATCATGTCGCTACGCAAGGCTTTGAAGAAGTGTGAAGAAAGACAGACTGATTTGTCCGGTCTGATACACCATTCCGACCGCGGTCTTCAATATGCCGGTTCCAAATATGTGGGTATCCTTAAGGAACATGGAATAGCGGTCAGCATGACGGAAAGTGGAAATCCCAAGGAGAATCCCCAAGCTGAGCGGGTTAACAACACGTTTAAGAATGAGTTGTTTTATGGCCGCCGTTTCAGGTCTCTTGCCGAAGTAAGAGCCGGCGTAGACACGGCTGTGGAGTTCTACAACAGAAGTCGGCCTCACATGAGTATAGACATGATGACTCCCATGAAAGCGTCCCTGTGCCAAGGCAGACTCAAGAAAAGGTGGCACAGCTATCGGGAGTCAGCCATAAATAAATTGTCGGATATGGGAGATAATCCCTGAATAAAGTATACCTTTGTCCCTGCCTGCGGTTGCCAGAAGAGCGTAGCTCGATGGCAACCGCAGGCAGGGACAAACCAAACAAAGTCAACTTAAACAAGGAATAATAATTAATTGAGTCAACTTTACACAGGGATTTGATCTTCAACGGTCAACCAAAATCAGGATAATACATATTCAAGAATAACGTTGCAGGTTGCAATGGCGGTATAAGCGTTGTCATACAACGTGTAGTTCGCTTTACTCAGGTATATGCGGTCGGCGCTTTCGTTCCACATATAATTCGCCTTGGTCAGCGGATAATAATTCAGGTTGGCTACCGTTTGATACCTGTCGTTTAACAGGTTTATGGCCTCGGCCACATTAATGGTGTGAACGGTAAATTCTTCTCTTAGCAACGCTTCGAAATCGGCAAGCGTGGTGGGGATTTTTTGTCCTTTGGGTAAAATATCAAGGTATTCGTTGCAGGATACCTGCGATAAGATAACAACCAATAGAACCAGCAATTTTATGATGACTGTATTTGTTTTCATATTGTTATTTTTTTAGTGGGTTAAAAATTAAGGTGCAGTCCCCACACAAACGTGGGATTATTATATCCGCCGAGCAGGTATTTTGCTTCCTTGCTTTTGGCGAACGTTACTAAGTTTTCGACATTAAACTGTATGCGAGCGCCGCTAAGCTGTACTTTTCTGCAAATGCTTGCGGGCACATGATACGCCAGCGAAATGTTGCTTAACCGGATATGGGAGGCGTCAATCACGTTGATGTCGGCCATAGAGTATATGTTGTACAGGCTTTCGCTGTAATCCGGGCTTTCGGCAAAAAGAATGCGCGGGATGTCGGTATGCGCTTCGTCGCCGGGGTTGCGCCAGCGGTTTGCAATACTTTTATTGACGGCTGTGATGTCCGGCATATATGACCACGTGGCATACGAATACGATGACTTCAGCACTGGCAAGAAGGTGTTGCGCATCCGGTGGCCGGCTTCAAATACAAACATAAACGACAGGTCGAAATTTTTATACCGGAAGTTGCTGCCGAACGAGCCGCTGTGAACGGGTACTGTGCTGCCGGCACAAATAATTGACGCAGGGTCTGTGGGCTGCTCCGATGTTACATCTCCGTTTTCGTCGTACACCTGCGGCAATCCGGTTGCGCTAAGTCCCGCCCACCGGTAGGCATAGATGGCGTTATAAGGATTGCCCACGCGGGGAAATGTTTCCGGAAACTCAAACAGATAAGAATATACAGGGACATCAATATTTACATACGTTATCTTATTTTTGTTGTATCCATAAATCAGCGAAGCGCCCCATGTAAAGTCTCTGGAACGGACGAGGTCGCCGAACAATGATATTTCGACCCCCCTGTTTTGCATTTCGCCGTTATTGATATAGTTGAAGCGTCCCCAGCCTTCGGTAGGAACGCCCGATGTAGCGGCCAACAAATCTTTTCCGTATTTGTTGTAATATTCGAGCGTACCGCCGAGCCTGTCGTTGAACAGGGCAAAGTCTATCCCGATATTCGTAGTGGTGGTTTTTTCCCACGATAATTTATCGTTAGGACGTGAAGTCAGATATCCCGACCGCCCACCGACGCGCGGATTTGTTTCGTAATAGGCACTCATATACGGTGCGATTACTTTGGTTACATTTCCGCCGATACCGTACGAGGCACGCAGCTTCAAGCGGTTTATCCACGAGGCGGTCATAAACGATTCTTTGTCTATGTTCCAGGCTACACCGGTTGACCAGACGGGCTTCTTCTGGTACTTCGAAGCGGTGCCCCAAAGGTTCGACCTGTCCCAGCGCAGGCTGCCGGTAAACATGTATTTGTCGTTGTAGCTGTAGGCGGCATTTCCGTAAATCGAAATATACCTGTCGGTCCCTTCATATTTTGAATACATGTCTTCGCTTGGGTAAAAATATCCGCCCCACAGCGAGTAGAAGTCCGACGAGGCCATCGCCGCCGCATCAATCAAGGTATAAGACAGCACGTCGGCGGCGTAATTATACAGCGTATTGCCGATGCTTTGATAGTTATTTTCGCGCACTTCGTGCCCGAGCAGGGCCGTAACCTGATGCTCGCCGCCAAACGTTTTATTGAAATCGAGTTGCTGGCGGGCGGTGAGCGCGTTTGAAGTATAATCAACCGTCCTGTATATATTTCCGTAAGGGATATTAAATATCGGTTCGTAGGTGTCGTAGTTGAGCGAGACCATGCTGTTTACCTTCGACCGTACGGCATAGGAATCTTTGTCCGACAGCTTCGAATACCTGTCCGCGCCGTGTTCATACTGAAACATGCTGCTAAAATTCAGCCAGTCGGCAAACTTGATATGCAACTGGCCATACGTTCTGTTCTGGAACGATTTCGTCGCGCCCACATTTCTTCCCAACTCGTCTAAAGGCGTAACGTCCATATTATACAGTCCGTAGTCGTCAATATCATACAGTTCATAAAGCGAGAGGCGTTCCGACGCCAAGTAGGTGTAGGGGCTGCCGTCGGCGTTTTTCAGCGCATCGTAGGGCGCATACTTATAAATTTCCATATAATCCGATATCGGCGATAATACATTGAAGCCTTGCGTTTGCCTGTTCTGGTAGTAGTTGTAGGCGCCTATATCCAATTTTAACCATTTGGTAACCGACAGGCTGTTGGTGAGGTTGATGCCCAGCGAACGGTCGCCGGAATACCGGTCTTCATCCTTGTTGTCCTTGTAAGTTACGGAGGCTTTAAACATGTTGCTGTCGCTGGTTTTTCCCAGTGATAAATTATACTGCTGGTAGAAAGGGTTGCGTTTGGCATATTTTTCCATATTGTTGTAATAGCGGTAACCCTGCGCCGCGAGCGCATTCAATTTTTTATTCATCTCGGCTTCTGTCAGGTTGTCGGCATGATAATTCAGGATAGCCCTTATTCCCTGTGTCTGATACACATTGTTATCAAGCAGGTTTTGCGCATAAGCTGCCGCACCTGCTCCTTGTAACTCTTTGTTATTCGCCGCCCATTCTTTTTCTATGCCAATCATATCGGCCGCGTTGGTCAAGTTGTCTTTATAATAGGAGTATGGCGAAAAGGACAGCGTGCTTGAAAAAGATATCTGCGTTTTTCCTTTCGCCGCTTTTTTGGTAACGAGTACCACCACGCCATTGGCCGCGCGTGCGCCATAGATGGAGGTGGCGGCGGCGTCTTTCAATACGGTAATGCTTTCGATGTCTTCCATATTGAGTTCGGGCGGAAATTCCATTTCATAGCCTAAAGATGCGTCATATCTGAAATTTTCGACGGGGAAGCCGTCGATGACATACAAAGGGTTTGTGGAAGCCCACATGGATGTAGTGCCCCTTACCAATCCTCCTGTAAAACCCGCCACCTGCCCTTCGAGTAGGGTGTTTAAATTGGTCAGCCTTTTCCGGTCGAGCGTTTCGGAGGTCACTTTGGCAAATGAGCCGGTAGCCCGCTCCTTCGATATGGTTTGGTAACCGGTTACCACCACTTCACCCAGTTCCATCGACGCAGACCACATTTGGACGTCCAAAATCCGCCGATTACCTACCTCATACGTCTGGGTCGTGTATCCGATAAACGAGAACGCCAGCGAATCCGAAGGGTAAGCGCTTATTGCATAACGCCCGTCGGAATTGGTGGTAACACCACCAGCCAGTTTGCCATCCCTTTTTATCGCCACAGTAACGCCTGCCATAGGCAACTGCTCTTCATCCGTCACGATACCCGAAACGGTTACGCCGGATACTGCATCGTTCTGGGCATTCATCTGCGCCGGCATCGCAATGCATAGACACAGTGTCATAGAGAATAAAATACTTTTTTTCATAGCTTTAATCATTTAATTAAAAGTTTCTTAATCATGTTTCAAAAATTAAAATCAATTTATTATTCTTGAAAATCCGGCGGTTTTATTGTTTATCTCATTCGTTTTTTGCATAAAAAAAGCGTGCAAACCTTCGTTATGTTGGTTTACACGCTTTATTCTTTTCGCCGGTTAATCTTTTGCCATGAAGACCGTACAGGCGTTTAATATTCACTTTTTATAATCCCACTACCGTAACCCCTTCAATGTTTTCATCCCATCTGATACGTTCTTCCCACGGGGCTTTCCGGCTTTCGCTGCGGCGGTCGAAGATGAGCAGGTAAAGAGGCGAACCCGGCGCTTTCCTGTCCTGATAGCGTTTTATCTGTTGCAAGCCTTCCGTAAGAACGCGCTCGTAGCTTTTCCTGTCACGCAAAACTTTTATTTCCATAATACATCTGTAATCATGATATTCGACATACAAATCCATTTTCCCGCTGCCGGCAGCCACTTCACGGTCAATCCTCCCGCCCCCGTTCAAAAGACGCTGCATAAACGCCAGCAGCATCAGATGAGGGAAAGATTCGCGAAAATCGGACGCTTCTTCCCAAAATTCCGAGTTCTCGCGCCAGAACTGCTGAAATTCCTGCAGCAAACTGTCCATGTCCAGACTACCGTCCGGTTTTTGCCACTTGAAATTGGACGGAGGCGGCATCATGATTTGCATACTCGAGTTGACAACCCGCGTCAGGATTTCCGTATAGATGGG
>JAIRLC010000048.1 GCA_031259645.1 Prevotellaceae bacterium
CCTCACGCCGCCATCCGGCATGCAGGCGCGGCCTACTACCGACTTCGCGAAAGAAAGCCTTTTCAATATTTTGGAGAACACCTACGATTTATCGGCCGTGCGTGTGCTCGATTTGTTCGCAGGCACCGGGAGCATCAGTTTTGAATTTGCCTCGCGCGGATGTCCTTACATTGATACGATAGACATTCACCCGCTGCATCATAAATTTATTAAAGACACGGCGCAACAACTCCTTCTTCCGCAGTTGCATGCGCTACGGCTCAATGCGTTTGACTTTCCAAACATCTGCACGGTACAATACGACATTATTTTCGCCGATCCGCCTTACGACCTTGCCGGCGTGGATACCCTGCCCCAGCGCATTCTCGAAAAAAACCTGCTGAGTCCCGGCGGTGTGTTTATCCTTGAACACAGCCGGCAACACGATTTCAGCAGCCATCCCCGATGCAAGAAGCACAGGCATTACGGCAATGTGCATTTTTCTTTTTTTGAATAAGAAAAACTATACTTTTTTAAAAAAATCTCCTTAAGTAAACAAAACTTTTTGTACCTTTGTTTATTCTATCAATACCAACTTTTATGAAAAATCTAAACCGTCGTAACTTTCTGCGCCTGACAGCCGCCGGTAGCGCAGGACTGTTTATTCCCTCAAAACTTCCGGCTATGACAAACCGTACCGGCCAACCGGAAGAGGAAAAAATCAACATTGAACACCGCACATTGGGACGTACAGGTATCAAAGTGCCTATCTTGAGCATGGGCGTCATGCGTGCCGACAATCCGAATCTGGTGAAGGCTGCCATACAGTCGGGCATTGTACATTTCGACACCGCACACAGCTATCAGGAAGGAAAAAACGAACTGATGCTGGGTAAGATTTTTAAAGACGTGCCGCGTGAATCGCTTGTAGTAGCTACAAAAATAAAAGTTGATCAGCGCAAAGGCATTTTCAGCAAAGATGCGCCGGAACAATTTCTGGAAAAGTTTAACATCAGCATGCAACGGTTAGGGCTGGATTACGTGGATATCCTCTATTTCCACGCCATCGACAGCCGGGAAGCCACCCTGCACGAGCCCATCCTGAAAGTGATGCAGGACTTGAAAGCGCAAGGCCGCACAAAAAACATTGGGGTATCGACACATTCCAATGAGCCGGAGGTCATCAATGCCGCTGTAGATAGCGGCGTGTATGACGTGGTGCTGACCGCATATAATTTCAAACAAAAGCACCTGCCCGAATTAAACGCCGCCATTGACCGCGCCGCCGCCGCCGGATTGGGAGTAGTGGCCATGAAAACAATGGCCGGCGCAAAAGACATCAACATCCCCGCTGCCTTGAAGTGGGTGTTCCGAAACAAGAATATACACACGACAATTCCCGGTTTCACGGCATTCGACGAACTGGACGTGTGCTTGGCCTGCGCCACCGATCCGCAACTGACCGGCGATGAAAAAAATTACCTGGCACAAGCCGACGTAGCGCCTTCGCTCTATTGTCAACAATGTAACAGTTGTACGACACAATGTACCAAACACCTTCCTATCCCCGATTTGATGCGGGCTTACATGTATAACTACGGGTACCGTTACCCGGCAGAAGCAAGAACACTGGTGGCTTCGTTGCATTTATCAAGCAACCCGTGTACCTCTTGCACATCGTGCAAAGTGAAATGCACCAACGGATTTGCAGTGGCCGAAAAAGTGCGCGACATCGCCCGTATTGCCGCCGTCCCACGAGAATTTTTAACCTAAACGAAGCGCAATGAAACGACTACTTTATCTTCTCTTCCTGTTGCCGGCAGCCACAGCAGCCGCACAAACGCCCGCACAATTGCGCGCCTACCTGCCCGAAGTGGAAGGTTGGACTATTGCAGACAAGGTAGAGTCATTCACGCCCGAAAATTTATATGACCGTATCAACGGTGCGGCCGACGCTTTCTTAGCCTGCAATTTTGCGGAAATGACGCAGCTCAGTTACAATCGTGTGCACAGCGATACGTACATTACCATACAATGTTACCGCCACGACACGCCGCCCGACGCCTACTGCATTTACGCCGGCGAACGTTTCCCCGATGCGGAATTTCTGACCATCGGCGCAGAAGGATACCGCGAGCCGCAAGTGCTGAATTTCTTGTCGGGCAACGTGTATGTGAAAATGGAAACGCACGACAAGAGCGCCGAAGCAGGTGAAGCGATAGAAAAAATTGCACGCACGCTGGCTAAAAAAATTGATGCGGCATCAACGCTTCCCGCCTTGCTACAGCGATTGCCGGAAGCCAACAAGGTGGAACATTCGGAATTGTATGTTTCGCAAAGTTTTTTGGCGCACAAATTTCTACATTCGGCGTATATGGCGCAATACCGGGAAGACGGCAACGAATACCGCCAGTTTATCATTGACGCCGGGACGCCCGACGCCGCCAAGCAAATGATAAAGGAATATCTTGCTTTCGCCAAACAAGAGGCCGAACCGAAAGAAAAAGAACTGATCACCATCAACGACCGCTACAACGGGCGTGTGGATATGACTTGGGACGGACCGTATATCACCGGCCGCACGTACGAATGACACAGATTACACGGATTAGTATGGATTACACAGATTACACGGATTAGTATGGATTACACGGATTGCGCAAATAAACAGTTAAACAACTCGACAGTTAAACATAAATAACATGAAAACATTATTAAAAGACCTCGTTAAACACATTGATATTACAAAAATCGATTCGACGGCCATCGTTGATGCGATGCGCGACATGTCGTTTTCATCGCGCGACACAGCCCGTGCGGCCGACATCCTGCAAATGATGATCAAGAACAAAAATTGCAGCAATTGGTTAATTCTGGCCGGCAGCACCGGCGCCGGCGGCTGCATGCAGGTGTATGCCGATATGGTGCGCTTCCGCATGATTGATTGCGTGGTGGCCACCGGTGCTTCCATCATCGACATGGATTTCTTCGAAGCGCTGGGCTACAAGCATTACAAAGGCACACCGTTTGTGGATGACAGTATGCTGCGGAAAAACTATATCGACCGCATATACGACACGTACATTGATGAAGACGAACTGCAAGTGTGCGACGCCACAGTAAAGAAAATTGCCGACACGCTGGAGCCCCGCCCCTACTCGTCGCGTGAATTTATTTGGAACATGGGCGCGTGGCTGACTAAACATGCCAAGAAGAAAAATTCTCTAATCCAAACGTGCTACGAACATCAAGTGCCGATTTTCGTACCGGCTTTCTCGGATTGCAGCGCCGGCTTCGGGCTCGTACTGCATCAGGTTGAACAGATGAAAAAAGGGAAGCCCTACTTGACGTTAGACTCGGTGGCCGATTTTCGCGAATTGACACAAGTTAAGTTGAAAGCAAAGACCACCGGCCTGTTTATGGTAGGCGGCGGCGTGCCGAAAAATTTCGCCCAAGATACCGTGGTATGCGCCGAAGTATTGGGCTATGATGTGCCGATGCACCAATATGCTGTGCAAATCACCGTGGCCGACCCGCGCGACGGCGCTTGCTCAAGTTCTACATTGAAAGAGGCCTCCTCGTGGGGCAAGGTGCAAACCGTGCACGAACAAATGGTATATGCAGAAGCCACCACTGTGGTGCCGCTGATTGCAAGCTATGCCTATCATCAAGGCGATTGGAAAAAACGCAAAGCATTTGCATGGGCCAACCTGTTCGCGAAAAAGACGCCGGCGAAAACAAAAAAATGAGCACGTTTCTCCATAACGCCGCAGCTTTTTTAAGTGCGCTGGATGTGGAGCATTACATAGACCTGCCGTTTGTACATTTCCCACAACGGCAGGTTTCTTTTCATCTAAATCCCTTGGCGCCGTGCAACGAGCCGCTGTATTTTCAGGAGTTGTCTGTGAATTATGAACAACAAGGCATCCGGCTTATTCAATTGTGGGAAGATGTGTGGAACCGGCAACAAAAAATTGTGGAGGCACGTATTCATACCCTTTTGGGAAACGCAGTACGTATTTTTGCACGACACACCACAGCGGCGCGCATAAACAAAACCGCGCTTGACGGGTTTATGATGCAAAATCATCTACATGGAAGCCCGCAAGCCAAGTATAAATATGGCTTGTGCCGCAATAACGTGTTGGTGGCCGCCGCCTCTTTCAGCGCGTGCCGTCCCATGCTGCGCCACGGCAAACCCTACGACTCGTATGAACTCATACGCTTTGCCAGCCTCGCCTCACACACCGTGGTAGGCGGACTAAGCAAGCTGCTGGCACAATTTGTCCACGAAGTGCACCCCGGCGACATCATGAGCTATGCCGACCGCGACTGGTCAACCGGATGGAGCTATGAGCAGTTGGGTTTTACGTTTGCCGGAAATACGCCGCCGCAGGCGTTCCTTATTCATCCCGACGAACAAATACGCTACTATCCTCACCGGCTGCCCAACGGCACAACCGCCGAAACCCTGCGCCGGAAAGGTTATTTCACCATTTACAATGCGGGAAATAAAAAGTATGTCAAATTAATGTGCTAACCCGCGCGGGGAGTTTGTTATTTCTAAAAACTTCTGTAACTTTGTAAAAAATCGCTGTGAGTTAAGTATGAAAGAAAAGAAATTAGAAATTACCGTATATGAAGCGGACAATGTAAAAGAGTTAGCGCCGGCCGACAGCGCATTGTTACACGAGGCTATTAACGCGACCAAAAATGCGTATGCGCCTTATTCAAAATTCAATGTGGGCGCGGCCGTTTTGCTCGACAACGGTGAAATTATACATGGCAGCAACCAGGAAAACGCCGCCTACCCTTCGGGTTTGTGTGCCGAGCGGGTGGCTTTATTTTATGCCAATTCGCGTTACCCCAACGTGGCTATAAAAGCAATAGCGGTTAATTCTACCGTCAACGGAAAAGAAAATCACGACCCCGTGTATCCTTGCGGCGATTGCCGCCAAGTGCTGCTCGAATGTGAAAACCGCTTCGGCAAACCTATTAAAGTGATTATGGGCAGCGCCTCGAAAATACAAGCGGTACGTAGCATCAAAGACTTGTTACCCCTCAGTTTCGTATTGAAAAGAGAATAATTATTCGGCCGAAGTGAGCTGATTAAGCCATAATTCCAAGCTGCTTTGCTGAAGGTCTTTCACCACAACGACCTTGTCTTTATCAAGCAAATAAATCATGGGGATGGCATGCAGGTCGTATTTACCGTAAATGTCGGCCGTTTCGTCGGCGTCCCATGCGTTGATCCAGTCGAGGTATTTATTTTCCATCACATATTTCATCCATACATCCTTGTCGCGATCCACGTACACGGCAAACACTTGTACACCCTTGTTTTTATAATCCTGATAAGTCTTATGCACTTTGGGCGTAATTTCTGCGCAGGCGCCGCATTGCGGATTATAAAAATACAATACGGTATAGGCGGCTTGCACATCATAAAGCGACATAGCGTTCCCGGCCAGGTCACTCAACTTCAATTCGGTGGCTTTGTCCCCCACCGGATTCATGGCTGCCAATTTGATGTTGAACGCCACCTTATCGACATACGCGGAATCCCACATTTCAGGCCGGCCAACGATATAGTTCTCTCCTACTTCCAAATATAGCCCTTCCAATTCCGGATAAGGAACATTTTTATACAAGTCATAAAGTTCGCGCACCGTATAGCGATACAGCGGTTTATTGTCTTTCAGTTTCTCCATCAGTCGCGCCATTTGTCCGGTTGTTTCCTGTCTTTCCGGTTTAAGCAATCGCGTGAAATAGGTAGTTAAAGCCTGCGAATAGAAAGGCATTTGCAACAGATAGGGTGAAGAAAATTGATAGTTATCAAAGAAATGGTCTCTGAAAAAAGTGTAATAATAATTCTGCTGCAACGAATCGATATTGGCCGAAGAATCGGCAACCGTGAAAGGCGCCGGCTCCGGCTCACGGATAGATGAAATAAACAGCGCGATCATTTTTCCGGAATGGGCTGTTTCTATCTCCGTCCATTTGTTTTTCACTTCCCGAATCAAGGTTTCCATCTGCACATCGAGTAGCGCCAATGAATCAGCATGTTCGCCGTTGCTTTGGATGCGTTGCTGTAACTGCTGGCGCCGCATTTGCCTCTCCCGCATAAAACGGAGATACCCGGCCAACGCCTGATTTTCGGGGGAACCTGTAAACTGTGCAGAAGCCAGTCCTTCATTAAGGTTATATTGTATGCTGAACGATTGCGGCTCGCCCTCCGAAAGAAAAAAATCAAGCGTACGACCAGCAATATCTACACAATACATCCCAACGGGCAGCAACGTATCGCTATGGAAAGACAGTTGTCCTCCTTCCCTTACGATAGAAGTATCAATCGTTTCCTGTTTGGGACGGTATGCTTTCAGCAGTGCCGTGTCGCCGGCCTGTACCCCGTCAAGCGTTATGGTAATTGAATTTTTCAGGGACTTATCCATTGTTCGTTGTTGCGCAAACGAATTGTCCATTATAAACATGCACCCCAACAATAAAACAAATATTTTCTTCATTTTTTAAATTATTTTATGAAATTATAACCATTATATCATGCAAATTTATACTTTTGTATTGGATTTTCAAAAAAAAGCTATGCGCACAAAATTTCATACTGTTATATTGACCGCTTTTTTGCTGGGATGTGTCTTTTCCGCAGCAGGTCAAACCTCGAAAAAAACGACACGCGAGGAGTACATTAAGAAATACAAGTCGATAAGTATAAGACAAATGAAGATGTCGGGTATTCCGGCCAGCATTATTATGGCGCAGGCCTGCCTTGAGTCCAACAATGGGAACAGCACGCTGGCGGTAAAGGCCAACAATCATTTCGGCATCAAGTGCCATACGACGTGGGACGGCGACGTCATTTACCACGATGATGACAAAGCGAACGAATGTTTCCGCAAATATGATACGCCGGATGGGTCATTTTTTGACCACTCGGACTTTTTGCGTTACCGCGATCGGTATGCGTCATTATTTAGCTTATCGATATCCGATTACAAAGGATGGGCGCATGGCTTAAAAAAAGCCGGGTATGCCACCAATCCGATGTATGCTGAACTCTTAATTAAGATTATCGAAGATAATAAATTATATGAACTGGATATCGCGCCGGTCGATGTGCCGGGTCCCGCACAGATAGAACAGGCGCAAAATACCATAGAGGTCGATACTTATATTTTTGAAGTGCAGCGGAAACAGCTCCGGCGCAATAAGGTAAAATATGTGCTCGCGCGCGAAAACGAAACGTACAAGGATATTGCTACGGAATTAGGCATGAAGCCTAAAAAGCTCGAACAATATAATGACACAAAAGACCATTTGCTGGAGTACGGCGAAATCGTATATATTGGGAAGAAAAAGCGAAGCACCGTAAGAAAATTGCCGATACATATTGCCGAAAGTAATGAAACCATGCACAGCATTTCACAGCGTTATGCGGTGAGGCTCGATAAACTTTATGAGTATAACGGCATGAAGAAAGGCCAGGAGCCCAAAGCCGGCGACGAGATATTTCTACGAAAAAATAAAAGACGCCAATAAGCGTCTTTTACCACTAACCCTAAAAAGTATCTATGAAAAAACTGATTTCCATATATAAGACGAGAGAAGCGTAAAAAAGTTTAATGAACAATGTTAAGATATTAGCAGAAACACACGAATATCGTCATTATCAGTGTTATAAAATTTAAATTTTTTTTGAGTTTGTACAATTAAAAAAAATGATTACCTTTGCACCTCTTTTGCAAATTCCTGCAACAAGACTACCGGATTCGCTAGCTCAGTTGGTAGAGCACAACACTTTTAATGTTGGGGTCCCGGGTTCGAGCCCCGGGCGGATCACTAAGCCCGCTTCTGGAGATTAGACCAGCGGCGGGT
>JAIRLC010000120.1 GCA_031259645.1 Prevotellaceae bacterium
GAATTGTTGATAATTAAAAAAAATGTGTTATCTTTGCATCCCCCTTTCCGAAGGGGACATGGCAATAAAATAAGATATTAATTTAAAAATCAACAAAGTGGACACACAAAGTTACAAGACCGTATCGGCCAATGCAGCCACCGTAAATAAGGAATGGGTGCTCATTGACGCTACCGGTGTGGTGTTGGGACGCCTTGCTTCGCAAGTGGCTATCCTGCTGCGCGGCAAGCGTAAACCGAACTTTACGCCCCATGTGGATTGCGGCGATAATGTGGTTATTATCAATGCTGAAAAAATCCGCCTCACGGGCAAGAAGTTGACCGACAAGGTGTACGTACGTCACACCGGCTATCCCGGCGGGCAACGTTTCACTACTCCCAAGGAGTTGCTGAGCCGTAAGCCTTTCGCTGTAGTAGAGGAAGCTGTTCGTGGAATGCTTCCTAAAAACCGCCTCGGCGCCGAATTGTTCCGCAACCTGCACGTATATGCAGGCTCCGAACATCCGCATCAGGCGCAAGTTCCCAAACAACTTAATTTTAACGAACTTTAAAAACAGCGCATGGAAGTAATTAATGCACTTGGAAGAAGAAAATCAGCTATTGCCCGCATTTACGTGAACACCGGCAAAGGCGCTATCGTGATTAACAACCGCCCTCTGGAAGCGTATTTCCCGATGGACATCATGCAGTACATTGTGAAGCAGCCGCTCGAACTGACCGGCACAACCGCCGACTTTGACATCAAAGTAAACCTCGACGGCGGCGGCACCAAAGGCCAGGCCGAAGCGCTACGCTTAGCCATTGCACGCGCATTGTGTAAAATCGACAGGGACACCTACCGCCCGGTACTTAAAGCCAATGGCCTGCTGACCCGTGACCCCCGCGAGGTGGAACGGAAAAAACCCGGCCAGCCCGGCGCACGTAAACGCTTCCAGTTCAGCAAACGGTAAGCGGCTGATTGTTGCACAGCACAGGTTTGAAATTTCGCCGTATTAACGAGATTGCCTGTCTGCGGAAAACCAAGCGGATTAGCCCAAGGCTACTACCGGTTGGTTGATGAAAAGAGTTTCACGGATTCTTTTAAATCCGGAACAAAAATTAAAAACTAAAAAAATTAACACACATGTCAAGAACAAATTTCCAAGAATTACTGGATGCAGGCGTACACTTCGGACACAAAAAACGCAAGTGGTGTCCGAAAATGGCTCCGTATATTTTCATGGAGAAGAACGGAAACCATATTATCGACCTGCACAAAACCGCAATCAAAATAGACGAAGCGGCTAATGTGGTCCGCCAACTTGCCCGCTCAGGCCGGAAAATCCTGTTTGTGGCCACCAAGAAACAAGCCAAAGACATCGTGGCCGAGAAAGCCAAATCGGTCAATATGCCTTATGTGACCGAACGTTGGCCGGGCGGTATGCTCACCAACTTCCCCACCATCCGCAAAGCGGTGAAAAAAATGAACACCATCGACAAAATGCTGACCGATGGAACTTTTGAAACATTCGCCAAACGCGAACGCCTGCAAGTGACCCGCCAGCGCGCCAAATTAGAGAAAAACCTCGGCTCTATCGCCGACCTCTCCCGTCCGCCGGCCGCACTGTTTGTGATTGACATACAAAAAGAGAACAACGCCGTAAAAGAAGCAAACCGCTTAAGTATTCCGGTCATTGCCATGGTGGATACCTGTTGCGACCCTACGCCTGTTGACTTTGTAATTCCGGCCAATGACGACGCGGCGACTTCTATCGCCCTCATCATGGACATCATGTGTAACGCCATTGCCGAGGGAAATGCCGAACACCGGCACGAAAGGGAGAAAAACGCATCTGCACAGGCTAAGGATAAAGACAACAAGGACGGCGACAGCGAAAACAGGAAACTCCGGTCACGCAAAAGCTCCGGTGCGAAGAAAGAAAAAGAAGAAGAAGACCCCGCTGTGGAAGCAGCGCCGGCCACCGAAATAACTGAACAAAATAAGGAATAAAATTATGGAAATAAAAGCAACAGACGTGGCAAAACTGCGTCAAATGACAGGTGCGGGAATGATGGACTGTAAAAATGCTCTGGTAGAAGCAAACGGCGATTTCGACCGCGCCAAGGAAATTATCCGCGAAAAGGGTAAGTTAGTGGCAGCTAAACGGGCCGACAGGGCTACCACCGAAGGTTCCGTGATTGCTAAAATTTCACCCGATTATAAACAGGCCATCCTCGTATGCCTCGGTTGCGAAACCGACTTCGTGTCGCAAAACGCCGAGTTCAAGGCTTTGGCCAACAGCATTGCCGACGCCGCTTCGGCCGAATATCCGGCCAACCTCCAAGCATTGCTGGACGCCCGCATTGGCGAAACCACCATACAGGAACTGGTAACCCAGCAAACCGGCAAAAGTGGGGAAAAACACGACATCCCCTACTACGAACATATCGAAGCCGAATACATTGCGGCCTACATCCACACCAACGGCAAAGTGGCAACCATCGTTGGCTTCAACAAGCAAGTGAGCGACGAGGTGGGTAAAGACATTGCCATGCAAATTACCGCCATGGCGCCCGTATCAATTACCAAAACCGACTGTCCGTTTGCGGTTATCGAAAAAGAATTGGAAATTTACCGCGAACAAATCCGCCAAGAGGGGAAACCCGAAAATATGGTAGAAAAGATTGCACAAGGTAAATTACAAAAATTCTTCAAGGAAAGTACGCTGGAAGACCAAACTTTCGTGAAAGACGGAAAAATCAGCGTGGCCGAGTACCTCAAAACCGCCGACCCGGAAGCCAAAGTAACCGCTTTCCGCCGCTTCTCTCTGAACGATTAAAATAAATTTGCAAAAAACTGAAAAGCACCCGCTTATTTAAAAATAGGCGGGTTAGCGTATCAGGCTATTTTTCTGGCCGGCGTTAGCCTCTTAATTACTTAATCCCCTAATCCCCTAATCGCTTAATCACGTCGTTTTCCGGTAGGCGACCACGGCGAGGCTCATGGCGGCAAAGCCGTAGAGGAGCAGCGCACAGAACTCGCGCCGGATGTCGGCGAAGCCCGAGCCTTTCAGGATTATCATCCGGACGATTTTTACCCCATACGCC
>JAIRLC010000123.1 GCA_031259645.1 Prevotellaceae bacterium
TTACGCGAGAGGTACGACTGGAAAGCCACCTCGTCCATACGCGGCGCCGTGAAGTTCAGGTACACCAATTGCAACAAGGTTTCAAGGTCTTTCGGCGGACAATTGCCGTTAATGGCTTCGTTGGTGTTGTCCACTACAGCGCGCACACTCGCACGTTTCCCGGCCAGCACTTTTTGCAGGTCGGTTTTACTGAATGAGCCTAACCCGCCTTCGGAAACTACGGTATTCAACACTCTAATGTTGGTAGCGTCCTTATCGTCGGCCAGCGATGCACCGCCGGGGCTCATGGCTTTAAACACAATTTGGTCGGATTTGAAATCGGTGGGCTTCACCACCACTTTTGCGCCGTTCGACAACGTCCACACGGTTGTGCCGAAAGTCTTGTCGGTGATTTCTCCGGTCACCTTACCGGGCGTTGGGGTTTCCGGCACCAACGGCTCGTTCGATACGGTTTCGGTGTAAGGCGTAATGTCTTCGGCTTTGGTCTTGGCCAACACGTCCAGCAACGCCGCTTTCGACGGATAGGCCAGGCCTTCTTTCTTAGGCCCTGTAATCGCGATAACAATATTTTTCTCACCCACCAATCCTGCTATCGTTTGGTTAATTTGATCAATAGTGATTGCCGGCGCTATTTGATTATAGAAAGTGTATTCAAATTCAATACCGGGGATTACTTCAGCATCTTCAAAGTGACGCACATATTCCCTTGCATAGCTTCTGCTTTTCTCTTTTTCTCTTTCGTTATATGCGTTTTCAATAGTGCTCAGGAAATTGCTTTTCGCCCGTTCATATTCCGAGGGGGTAAAGCCGAAGCGTTTGGCGCGTTCTATTTCGCGCACCAGCGTGCCCAATCCGTCTTCAATGCCTTTTTCTTTCACTACGGCATAGCCCGTAAGCGCTTCTTTTGTCTTTGCTACAAAAAACTCATCGTCATACACTGTGGCATATACGAAAGGCGGCTCGGGTTGCTGCAACAGCTCGTTGAGGCGGGCGTTCAGCATAAGTTGTATCATACTTTTTATGTATGACATGACCAGCGCGACTTGCGTGGGTTTTAATTCTTCGGGCAACCCGTCGTGTTTGTAGAACAGCATCACGGTAACATCGGAGGCTTCCTCGTCGGAAGCAAGGCTCACAATGGGCTCGTCGTTATCGGGCACTGGGAAATAAACCCGTTCGGACGGATTCACCGGCGCCGGAATATCGGCAAAAAGTTTGGTGATTTTTTGCTCTATCTGATCCACATTCACATCGCCCACCACGATGATGGCTTGCAAGTCGGGACGATACCATTGCTTGTAATACGCACGCAGTTCTTCGGGCTTAAAGTTGTTGATGACATCAATCAGCCCAATGGGCAGGCGGTGGCCGTAGCGACTGCCGGGATACATTTCGGGCAACAGGGTTTCCCACATCCGCATGTTGGCGCCTTGTCCGGTGCGCCATTCTTCCCGGATCACCCCGCGTTCCTTGTCGATTTCCTCCGTTTGCAGGGCAATGCCCGACGACCAGTCGTGAAGAACGAGCAGGCACGTGTCAATCACACCTTCGCGGCTCACGGGCACGTTCGACATGTTGTACACCGTTTCATCAAGCGACGTGTAGGCATTGAGGTTGGCGCCGAATTTCACACCAATGGTTTCGAGATAATTGATGATCGTTTTACCGGGCAGGTTGGTGGTGCCGTTAAAGGCCATGTGCTCCAAAAAGTGCGCCAAGCCGCGTTGCGGCTCTTCTTCGAGCATCGAGCCCACTTTTTGGGCAATAAAAAATTCCGCCTGTCCTTTAGGTTCGGCATTATGCCGGATGTAATAAGTTAACCCGTTAGGCAGTTTTCCGTAACGCACTTTCGGGTCGATCGGTAAGGGTGCCATTTGTTGCGCCATAGCTGTAAAACAAACGACGAGTCCCAGCATTAGTAAAAGAATTTTTCTCATATTTTTGATATTTTAGTTGAATTTTTTGTCTTAATTGAAAGGTATAAAGATACAAAAAGAATACCACAAAACAAAATTACCGGCCTTAAAACCTTAAGTCTGCAGAAAAAAATCTGAGGTTAACTTTTGTACTTTTGTTGTAAGTAAAGAGAAGATTTAACCGATTGACAGAGGAAACTAAAAAGATATAATTACCCAAATTTTACTTCAAATTTCGCATCCGTTGTCTTTTTAGTCAAAAAAGTAACAGCCAATAAATTATCCTGTTCTTGTTTTACTATGCATTTTACATCCTTGCAAATGATACCTGAATAGGTATAATCTTGAGGAACGCGCAGGTGCATTGTCAGTGAGAACGTCCCGACAAGATGTATTTTCCCTTCCAGCGTACGTAAGTCCGAATGCCATGCATAATCTGTTATTTCCATGCCGTTTTGTGTGATATGACGGTCACTACCTACCCATTGTGGAACGGATTTAAGTGGATGTAAAACAATAATTCTCACCCCATGCGCCGGAACTTCCATAGACAACGATTGCGTCGTTTTATCGTAAGTTGCCGCTTTGCCTGTCCAGAACTCATATCCTGTATAATCGACTTTGGCGTCAACACCCAATTCCGTAGCTGTAACTGAAATGGTTTGCAATTCTTCGTTCCAATTAAATAAAGCGATGACATTATAGCTACCCAACTTTTCGTGATGAACCCTCAGATTCCATACAGGTAACATATTGAAATAAGGATACAAATTTCCGGGGCGCACATCTGCTACTGGTAGGGTTTGTTGCAGCATTTTCATCTGTTCGTCCGACAATCCCGCCAGTTTGTCACCGAAAAACGTCAACTGTCCAGGCAAAGCGACAATCGTAGTGGTAGTTCGGGCTTCTTCCAGCGATAAATCGCGTATCAAGAGCGTATCAGGATCCGTCACCATTACTATATTATGAGTAAATGCCTGATTGATAAAGCACTGACATTGATTCAAGACATTACCCCATCGCACTGGTTCGCCGGGATGGACAATGTCCGCTCCTAAACGGGAAGCATCGGCATAGAGAGCTTCCGGTCCGGAGAAATGTCCCTGGCAAGCCAGAAATATGCGGTCGTCACCTATTCCTTCACGAAATGCTTGTACACAAAGTTCAAAAGGATTTGGACAGGAAGGATCTTTGAAACAAATTCTAATCTCTGGACGTTCGTATAGATGAGCACAATAGCTGGAATTTCGTCCCGACATTCCGTCGATTTTAAAAAATTCATATCCCCACTCGCCGGAAACTTTTGCAAAACAGTTCCTCAAATGGTTAAATGCAAATTAAGTACATTAATTTTACATAACCAAATATTTTTAACATATTTTTTGTAAAAATTTAATTACAATATTGTTATAAGATTATTTTTTAGATAACAACTCCTTGATATATTTGTGCTTACAAATCGAAAAGCAACTGTACCATATTAGATAAATACTGATCATAATAACAGAAAGATATTTTCTAATGAAGTGGATTTGTCTAAACAATTTAGACATACCTCCCGCCATTTTGCGGGGAAAACATGGGCGCCTGTTTGTATATTGCCAAAACATCCTTGCACAAAGCATTCCACACATTAGTTGACCCACGAGTAAACATAGGCAGACTTCACAGTTTGCCGGACATTATTATTCTGAATATTCTTGCGGTATTGTGTGATGTAGAATCTTACGACTCCTATAGCCTTACTCGGGCGGGAGAATCATGTATTTCTCAAACAGATACTTGACTTTTGTTTCAGTAATCAGACCCAAATCCCGGACGTAAAGAAAATCTTCTTTCAAACGTTCAAGCAAACTGTCGTATGTGCGTATCCCTCAGCAGGATGATGGTTTGGGGGGCTTCGTGCACCAATGCTGCCTTAATTATTACATAAAGGTACTCGTTTTTTGTCCACTTGTATAATAAAATTCATTTTTTTCACGTACATTTGTCCGATTAAATTAAAAAAAATATATGATTGAGAAAACGAAACAACTCTTGAGCGACTCTCCGGCCATGCGTTGGACGGCGTTGGTATTACTTGCTTTTGCCATGTTTTGCTCGTATATCTTTATGGATATACTTTCGCCGATTAAAGATTTGATGCAATCGACTCGCGGTTGGGACTCAACCGCTTTCGGCACAATGCAGGGGTCGGAAACATTTTTAAATGTTTTCATTTTCTTTTTGATTTTTGCCGGCATCATTCTTGACAAAATGGGCGTCCGGTTTACCGCGGTGCTATCGGGTGGCGTAATGCTTATCGGAGCGACAATAAACTGGTATGCGGTAACTGATATGTTTGCCGGTTCAGGATTGGAAAAATGGTTTACCGATCATTTGAACTACATTCCCCTGTTTGACGAATTAGGCGTTTCACCGTTTTACGAAGGAATGCCGGCATCAGCCAAGTTTTCGGCTATCGGATTTATGATTTTCGGTTGTGGCGTTGAGATGGCTGGCATCACTGTCTCTCGCGGGATTGTAAAATGGTTCAGAGGGAAAGAAATGGCTTTGGCAATGGGCTCCGAAATGGCTTTGGCCCGTTTGGGCGTGGCTACCTGTATGATATTTTCGCCTGTTTTCGCAAAATGGAGCGGAAATATTGATGTTTCGCGCTCGGTGGCTTTTGGCGTAATTTTACTTATCATTGCGTTGATTATGTTCATCGCCTATTTCTTTATGGACAGAAAATTGGACGCACAGACCGGCGAAGCGGAAGAAAAAGACGACCCATTTAAAATTAAAGATATTGGCATCATTCTCAGAAGCAGGGGTTTCTGGCTTGTGGCTTTGCTTTGCGTGCTGTATTATTCGGCGATTTTCCCCTTCCAGAAGTATGCCGTAAATATGCTGCAATGCAATTTGACATTTACGCCACCTGCCGACGGCTCTTTCTGGGCGTCCAACCTGTGCACCCTCATACAGTATCTTATAATGCTGGTAGTTGCCGCTACTGCTTTTGCAAGTAATTTCAGTAAAAAAACAGTAAAAATCACACTGCTGACAACGTCGGCTGCACTCTTGATTGTTTTCTGTTACATGGGTTACATGCGCCAGTCGGCAGAAACTGTTTTTGCCGTATTTCCATTATTAGCGGTCGGCATTACCCCAATTATTGGGAAATATGTAGATAACAAAGGAAAAGCGGCCTCAATGCTGATGATTGGCTCTATATTACTCATTGCATGCCATTTGACGTTTGCTTTTATTTTGCCGATGTTTAAAGAAAGTGCATTGGGCGGAATACTAATAGCATATATAACCATTTTGGTGTTAGGCTCGTCGTTCTCGCTTGTGCCTGCCTCATTATGGCCAAGCGTCCCGAAATTGGTCGACCACAAAGTTATCGGATCAGCTTATGCGTTGATTTTTTGGATACAAAATATCGGTTTGTGGCTATTCCCCTTGCTGATTGGCAAAATTTTGGACGCATCCAATCCCGCTATTGCGCAAGCATTAAAAGACAACACCATGACGCCGGAAGTGGCGGCTACATCATATAATTATGTGTATCCGATGTTAATGTTGGCATTACTTGGCGTTGCGGCATTAGCGTTAGGATTTATCCTCAAAGCTGAAGACCGCCGGAAAGCCTACGGGCTGGAGTTGCCGAATAAGAAGCCTTAAAACCGGTACCGCTTATTTCCCTATGCTTCCGGAATCAAACTGGTAGCAGGCCAGCGAAATACCAACCGCACCGGCGTCAAAGCCCGTACACGAGCCTGTGGCCGACGAGCCGATTTTTCCCGCCTCAAAACCCCTACATTCGGCTGTGGGCGGCAAGTCCTGCACATCAATCGTAGCGTTGCCGGAAGTAACAGTACACGCATAGGCATTGGACACCACCACATGGTAGGCGCCTCCGGCGTTCACCGTGCCGGCGGCACTGTAAGTCGCCGCATTGCCGTTGGTCACATTGCTCCCGTTCCGCTTCCACTGGTAACCGAGCGTAGTCCCGCTACCGGGTTGCGCCGTTACCGAAAGGCTAAACGGATTATTCAGATCAACCAGCAAATAAGAAACAGGCTGGCCGGTAATTACCGGCAACGCATATACGGTTACAACAGCCGTATTGGAGGTTTTGCTACACCCGTTTGCATCTGTCAGGGTTACCGTATAAGAGGCGCTACCCGGCGTAAGGGTGGAGGGCGTGGTGTAAGTAGCCAAACCAGCATCGACATTAAGAACCGTATTGCCTGCCCGCCAAGTATAGGTGTAGCCCGACGAAGGCGCTACACTTAAATTAGTGGTGAGGCCGCTACAATATTCCACCGATTGGGGATGGGTTGTAATGCCGGGTAATTCGTTCTTTGCCACCGTTACCGCGTTGTTCATGTCCTCACCGCAATAGTTGTCTGCCGCCGGCACTTTGGCGGTATAAACGCCTTCCTCAAAAAATCCGTTAAAGGCAGCGGCCGCGCCTGTACCGACGAAAGAGGCTATTGCCGTAGCCTCGCCATTTTTGTACAGTTCATAAGGCGTCCCCAATTCGGTAGCGGCAAGGGAAAGTTCCACGCCGGCTCCCCCGTCGCAAAACGAAGAGGCGGAGGCTTGCAGCGTTTGGATCTCTGCCGGCTTGCATTTCAGTTCACCCGGCGCTCCTGTAGCATCGGTAAAGGCATAAAACGTATATCCGGGAGGAATGGTAAATTTAGCGCCGGTAGTCACAGTATCATAGGCGGCTCCTTTTTGCAGCACTACACTGTAATTCGGAGTTCCTGTGAACGTCAATTCCGTTTTGCCTATGTTCCATTCGGCCAGCGGCAGGTAATTGGTGGCATAGGCGCAAATGCCCGACATCTCGCCGGTAAAAGGAAGGGAAACCGTAGTGGTGAATGTAGCGTCGGAAGTGCGCGCATTGCCCACGATGTACATTCCCTTGTTGTTACCCGGAATTTTTATCACGGTACCCGAAGAAGCCCACGCCGCATCAATATTCAAAGGCAGGCGTTTCATTTCCCCGGAATCGATATAGTCGGCCCATACCCACACCGAGTCGCTCCATTGGGCGAGTTGTTCATTTTTACTCCAACTGACGGTAAATGTCACCGTACTACCGGTTACGGTAAAACCGGTAAGTGAAACGCCAATGCCGGTAGAAACCTGCGCTGTGGCCAACGTTGGATACAATAATAGTAATAAAAGTAAGTGTTTGCTCTTCATATATTTACTTTTCTTAAGTTACAATGATGAAATAAAGAACGGTCTGAATCAGGCTGTAAAAATAAGCACAATTTTTGTATCGACCAAGTGTTTAGCGTTAAATTCTGTTAGCGGAGCATCTTTATCTGATTATTGTTTGGTCGCGGTGAGGTCCCACAGAGATAATTTTAACCGGAACGCCGGTTTCTTTTTCAATAAAGCGGACGTAGGTCATCAGTTCAAAAGGCAACTCCTCTTCACTGCGTAATCCGGAAAGCGGCTTTTTCCACCCCTTAAACTCCTTATATACAGGCTCTATAGAATCGTTTATTTCAAAAGGAAATTGATGAATTTCTTCTCCCCTTATGCGATAGGCCACCGCTACTTTAATGGTTTCGAAGTCATCAAGGACGTCGGCCTTGGTCATCAGGAGCTGGGTGACGCCGCTGAGCATGACCGAGTACTTGAGGGCGACCAAATCGAGCCAGCCGGTGCGACGCGGCCGGCCGGTGGTGGCGCCAAATTCATGACCCATCTGGCGTATGTTTTTACCGGTTTCATCGTTTAATTCCGTAGGAAAGGGGCCGCCGCCCACCCGCGTGCAATAGGCTTTGAACACCCCCATGACCTCGCCTATTTTGCCGGGCGCCAAACCAAGCCCTGTGCAAGCGCCGGCACAGATGGTGTTGGAAGACGTCACATAAGGATACGATCCGAAGTCAATATCGAGCAGCGAGCCCTGCGCGCCTTCGGCCAAAATTTTATGGTTATTATTCAAACATTCGTTAAGCACGTATTCACTTTCCACGAAAGTAAACTGTTTGAGCGCTTCGATGCTATTTATCCATTGTTTTTCGTAGTCGTCGATCTGATATTTAAAATCAAACTGTTTGAGAAATTCAACATGTTTGGCCTTCAGCGCCCGGTAGCGTTTGGGAAACAGCGGCGAAAGGATATCGCCCACACGCAGGCCGTTGCGCCCGGTTTTGTCCATGTAGGCAGGCCCGATACCTTTGAGGGTAGAGCCTATTTTTGTTTTTCCTTTCGCGGCTTCCGAAGCCGCATCAATAATACGGTGGGTAGGCAAAATGAGGTGGGCTTTTTTAGAAATAAGCAACCGGCCGGTCACATCCACGCCCAAATCCCGGATGGCGTTAATCTCATCCAGCAGGATGACGGGGTCAATCACCACGCCGTTACCGATAAGGTTGGTCACCTTATCACGGAAAATACCCGAAGGGATGGTGTGAAGAACAAATTTATTGTGTTCAAATTCAAGCGAATGTCCGGCATTAGGACCTCCCTGAAAACGCGCAATAATATTATAGGAAGGCGTCAGCACATCCACAATTTTGCCTTTGCCCTCATCACCCCATTGTAAGCCAAGAACTACATCTGCTCTCATAAAAATAAAGGTTTTAAAAACCCTACAAAGGTACGTTTTTTAAAACCTTTATCCGCGTGTCGGAAGATAAATTTATCAACAACGTTTATTTCAGTACTTCCACATAGTCCCTGATTATATACGACATGCCGTTTTCATAATGAATAGTCAGTTCATACCAGTAAGTTCCCCTTGCCACATTAGCGGAATTGAACCAACTGGCTCCTCTAATCGCATCTTCCCGGCGACGGATGTAATAGACCTGATTCCCCCACGTATTGACCACCCTCATGGTAGC
>JAIRLC010000137.1 GCA_031259645.1 Prevotellaceae bacterium
GTGCCGGTAGCCAGATAGTCGATGGGATTGGCTACGGAAGAGCCGTGGTACAGTTTTTCGAGCAGGGCTTTGGCCTTGGGGCCTCCTACCGGCGGCACCTGCAACCCGCCCATCGACAATATATCGGTGAGCATCACTGCCGGGCCGCCGGCATGGGTGATGATCGCTATATTCTTACCTTTCGGAAGGGGTTGCAGCAAGAGGCCTGCCGTCAAAGCCAGTTCGGTACGGCCGTAACAACGGATGACGCCGGCCTTGCGAAACAGGGCGTCCACAGCCACGTCGGGCGTGGCCAGCGCACCGGTGTGCGACGAGGCGGCGCGACTGCCGGCCTGACTGCTCCCCGCTTTGACGGCCGTGATACGCGCGCCCTTCCTGTTCAGCGACAGCGCATGCCGGAGCAGCTTTTGCGGATGGCCGATATGCTCAATGTACAACATTTTTACCGGCGCACTTTGTCCGTGTACGTATGTTTCGTCTAAATGTTCCAACACGTCTTCTACGCCCACCTGAGCGCTGTTTCCCACCGAATAAATGCCGGAAAACGGCAACCCGATGCGCATGGCGGCTTGTACCAGAAACACCGCGGTGGCGCCCGAACCGGTAATAAAATCAACGCCTTGCGGCGAAAGTGGCGGAATAGCTCCGGTGAAAATCCCGGTATAGTGGGTATTCATCACCCCAATGCAATTGGGCCCAATCAGGCTTCCGCCGGTTTCGTTGATGGTGTGCACAATCTGCCTTTCGAGGCGGGCGCCGGCTTCGCTTTCTTCCTGAAAGCCGGCCGAAAAAATAATAAATCCTTTCGTGTTTTTTTTCCGCGCCAATATTTCTACGGCTTCCACACAGGCAGTTGCAGGAATAGCCAATATAGCCAGCGCTACACTGGGCAGGGCGTCCACATCCGGGTAACACCGGATGCCTTGTATTTCTGCACTTTTCGGATTAACCACATATATTTTTCCCGTATAGCCCTGCGCCAACAGGTTTTTGATTACATTGCCGCCGGGCTTGCCGGTATCGGCCGAACCGCCCACCACGACTATACTTTCAGGATTCAGGAGTTGAGTTGTAAGCATGAAATAAGGATTTTTATTACAAATTTAGACATTTTTTTCTAATTTTGCAGACTAAAATAATTTCAATTATGAGGAAGACCGTACTTTTTCTTTTATTTTCCTTGCTTTGCATGAGCGAGGTTTGGGCGCAAGGGTATCGTATTGAGGTGACCGTTGACGGCGTAAAAGACACCACCTTGTACATGGCCATTTATTCGGGCGCCAACAAGTATGCCATTGATACGGCCGTGACCGACAGCAAAGGCCATGCCGTGTTTCAAAAGGTCAAACCGCTGTATGGCGGCATGTATCTCATTGCCATGGGTGGCGTGCAGATTCTCGATTTCCTGATTTCCGACTCTCTCTCGCAGCATTTTTCCATCTACACGAGCGCCGGTAACTATTACGATTCGCTCAGGTTTACGGGCTCGCCGGAAAACACGGCGCTGCTTGATTTTCAAGCCAACTTGCAGCAACAGCAAAAGAAAATCGGCAGGCTGCTTGAGCGTTCCAAGAATGACGAATCACAAACGCAAGCGGTGAAAGACAGCATTGCGATTGTAGAAAAAGAAGTGCAGGAATACATTAAGGTAAACCGGGAAAGACAGAAAGGGAAATTGCTGGCAACCATCCTGCAGGCGGCATTCCCGCCCACAGCGCCCGATCCGAACATCCCTGAGGGCACGCCTAAGCGTGATTCTTTGTTGTGGGTGCATTATTATCAATTCAATAAAAATCACTTTTTTGACAATATAGATTTTTCAGATGCGCGGCTTATTTATACGCCCATCCTGAAACCGCGGGTGGAAGAATATTTCACTAAAACATTAATACAGGTGCCCGATTCCTTGATTCCACAAGTTGATTACGTGCTGAAATTAGCCGAAGTAAATCATGAGATGTATAGCACGGTGTTTAGTCAGTTGTTTAATAAATATGTGGAAGCCGAAATCATGGGCATGGAAAAGGTCGCCATCTACATCGGAGAGCATTACATTCTTACCGGCAAGGCCGACTGGATTGAAGGGGAAGCCAAAAATAAGATTAAGGATTTTGTGGAACACAACCGCTATTCGCTGATCGGCATGCAGGCCAAAGACCTGAAATTGCAAAGTATTACAGGGCAATTTGAGTCTATTTACGACATCAACAGCCCTTATTTGGTGTTGGTTTTTTATGAACCCGATTGCGGCCATTGCAGGAAGGAAGTGCCTTTGATTTATGAGGTGTACAAGAAATATAAAAACAAAGGCGTGCAAGTGTTTGCCGTGTGCGGGGAATACAAATACGACAAGTGGGTGAAGTTTGTGACCGAGAACAATCTCGACTGGATTAATGTGTGGGACGGTTACAATAAGCAGGACGACGTGTCGGTAGGATCGCACTTCAGGGAGTATTACAATGTGTACTCTACGCCGCAAGTCTATTTACTCGACAAGGACAAAAAAATCATCGGGCGGCGGCTTAGCTCCGAAGTGTTGGAGCAAATACTAAAACATGAACTGGGGCAGAGCAATGAACAATTAAAAATGAATAATGAATAATAACATAATGAATAATGTAAGAGCGTATAGCCATACGTCCCCGACAAGCATGAATTACTTTAAAATCACCCTGCTATGCAGTGCACTGCTTATTGCCTGTGGGGGATGCGCTACGTTTGAAAAACAAACACCGCTGACACAATTTGTAAATCCATACATCGGGACGGGCGACCACGGCCACGTGTTTTTAGGCGCCAACGTGCCGTTCGGATTGGTGCAGTTAGGCCCATCGAATATTCCGCAATCGTGGGACTGGTGCTCGGGATATCACATTTCCGATTCCACCATTATCGGCTTTAGCCACATGCACCTGAGCGGAACGGGAATCGGCGATTTGGGCGACGTCAACCTGATGCCCGCCGTAGGAGAAGTGACACTAAAACGGGGAACTGTGCCCGATTACACAACCGGCCTGTATTCCCGTTTCAACCGCGCAACCGAGAAAGTGAAGGCGGGCTATTATGCGGTGCATTTAGACCGCTACAACGTGGATGTGGAACTCACGGCGACCAAACATGTGGGTTTCCATAAATATACTTTCCCCGGCACCGCCGGGGCCAAAGTGATTATTGACTTGGACAATGGGCAATGCTGGGACAGGCCGGTGGAAGGCATGCTGGTGCAGGAGAATGACACGGTGGTATCGGGTTACCGCTACTCCGCCGGCTGGGCACGTGACCAACGCATTTTCTTCACCGCTGTGTTTTCCAAACCGGTGAAGCGGTTTCTCGTTTCCGACTCAACGGAAAGCAAGCCCGGCAACACTTTGAGGGCAAAGCGCGTATATGGGCAAGCCTGCTTCGATATGGATGCGCAAGAAGCGTTGTATGTAAAAGTGGCGCTGTCGCCGGTGAGTGTTGAGAACGCCAAATTGAACATGCAGGCCGAGCTTCCCGGCTGGGACTTTGCGCAAACCGTGAAAGCGGCCGACACCGCATGGAACGACGAACTGGGCAAAATCATCATCACTGCCGGCGACGACCGCGCAAAGCGCATCTTCTACACAGCGCTGTACCATACCATGATTGCGCCGTCGGAGTTTTGCGATGTGAATAACGATTATCGCGGCGCCGACGGGAAAATATACACCAATGCCCCGTTTAAAAATTACACCACCTTTTCGCTTTGGGATACGTACCGCGCCGCCCATCCGCTGATGACGCTCATCCATCCAGAGAAAATGAGCGATATGGTGAACACCATGCTGGCTATTTACCAACAACAGGGCAAGCTTCCGGTGTGGCACCTGATGGGATGCGAAACGGATTGTATGGTGGGCAATCCCGGCATTTCGGTGGTGGCCGACGCCGTGCTGAAAGGGTATGACGGCTTTGACAAGGCGCTGGCCTACGAAGCCATGAAACGTTCGGCCATGCTTGACGAGCGGGGATTGAAATGGATGAAACAATACGGCTATATCCCTTATGACAAGGGGGAAGAAGAAGGCCTTTCGAAGTGTATGGAATATGCCATTGCCGACTGGGGCATTGCGCAAGTGGCGCAGGCCATGGGCCATACCGACGATTACAGTTATTTCCTCAAGCGGAGCAAAGCCTATTCCTACTATTTCGATAAAGAAACAGGATTTATGCGCGCCCGCTCGTCGGACGGAAAATTCAAAACGCCATTTAATCCTTTTGAGTCGGTGCACCGCGACAATGACTATACCGAAGGCAACGCCTGGCAATACACGTGGCTCGTGCCCCACGATGTGGAAGGGCTGATTGGCCTCTTCGGTAGCAAGGAACGCTTTTTGCAAAAGCTGGACTCGCTGTTTGTGGCAGAAGGATTCATGGGTGAACATGCCTCGCCCGACATTAGCGGGTTGATTGGGCAGTATGCGCATGGCAACGAGCCGAGCCATCACATCATTTACATGTATCCCTACGCCGGCCAACCGTGGAAAACGGCCGACAAGGTGCGGGAAGTCCTGTCGGTGATGTATAATGACCAACCGGCCGGACTGTCGGGCAATGAAGACGTGGGACAAATGTCGGCCTGGTATGTGTTGTCGTCATTAGGCTTTTATCAGGTAGAGCCGGCCGGCGGAAAGTACATTTTCGGCAGCCCCACGATAGACAAGGCCGTAATTAAGGTACAAGGCGGCAAGACCTTTACCATTACAGCGACCAACAATAGCGCCGACAACAAGTATATTCAACAAGTTTTATTGAACGGACAGCCCTACCCGCATTATTATATATTGTTTGCAGCTATTGCACAGGGCGGCACGCTGGAGTTTATCATGGGCGAAGAGCCTGTATAGTTAAGAGTTGAAAATTGAAAGTTATGAGTGTGAAATATTTTATTGTTTCGGTGCTTGTTGTGGCGGGATTTCTGTTCGCTACGCCTGCTGAAGCGCACACTGTTCTTGCAGAAAAGGGTAAACCGAAAGGGCGCATTATTGTCACCACGCACCATGCGGCTGATGAACAGGCAGCCTTGCTGCTGCAGGATTTTGTCCGGCGCATTAGCGGCGCGCGACTTGCCATACTCCATGACGGCACACCACAAAAAGGCGACGTGGCTATCGGAAACGGTACGACAAATTATGTCGTACCCA
>JAIRLC010000178.1 GCA_031259645.1 Prevotellaceae bacterium
TACATGAAAGAGCCGTGTATCAACGCACTTATATTAGAAACTCAAAATATTATTAATGTATAAATAGATAAAAACATGAATGGTAAATTTATCGCAACAAAGTTGCACAGTATTGAAAATGGTATTCTCGGAGTGGAAAAAAATCCCGAAATACAGGAAAAGTTGATACCTTTTGGATATACTCCCGAACGTATGGGAGAAGGAAAAGGGCTTCTGAACAAGGTTACCCACCTGATGACCACTCAAGTGGAAGAACGCAGCGACCAGCTTATCGCTACCGGCGAGTTAGGAAAATTCCGGATATCGGCATACGCCGATTATATGGTAACCTTGAAAGTGGTGCGCGTCGCTTTTGTCGGACAGCCGGAACTGCTGCAAAGGTTTAATGCTACAGGTAAACGAAACAAAAGTCTCTCGGGCTGGTTGCGCGACGCAAGAATATTCTACACCAATCTGTTGAACAATCCCGAAGTTTTGATGGTGATGGCAGGATTCGGTTATTCTGCCGAAAAGCTTGAACAGGAATTACAGAATGTGAACACTGTCGAAAATTTGCACAGCCAACAATTGAGCGAAAAAAGCGGAGCTCAACAGGCGACTATCGAACGCGACAGGGCTTTCGACGAACTGGCGAAATGGTACAGCAGTTTTAGAGCTATCGCAAGAATCGCTCTATATCACCAACCGCAATTGCTCGAAGCGCTGGGGATAGCTAATAAGAGGTGATGAGGTATGAATTTTAAACAGTAAAGAACACAAGGTATACGGGGGGGTAAAACCTTGCGCCCTTTGCGTAAAAAAGCAAAATCTGTAATAAAATTATGTATGATAAATTAAATATTAAAACATATTATTATGAAGAAAAAAATTGTTCTTTTTTGTATGATGGGCTTCTTCTTCGCGCTACCGGCGCAGATGGACGCCCAGAACGAGGCAGTATCCGGCGTAACCGTTTCGGGTATCGTGACGGATGAAGAGCAACTGCCTTTGGCAGACGTTGCCGTAGTGATAAAAAGAAACGGCAAAATGGCAGGTGGCGTTACAACAAATCTGGACGGGCGTTACGTAATAGATGTTCACCCTTCAGACTCGTTGGTATTCTCATTTATCGGCTACACAACCCAAACCTTTGGGGTGGGTAACCGGCAGGTTTTGGACGTCCAACTGTCGTCCGGGCCGGTGAAGCTCGACGAAGTAGTGGTAACCGGTTACCAGACCATATCGAAAGAACGCGCCACAGGCTCGTTCGCCAAAGTAACCTCCGAGACGCTCGACCGGAAAAGGCTGACCAATTTAAACACCCTCCTCGAAGGGCAGGTCGCCGGTTTCACAGGAGGATTGGTAAGGGGTACTACTTCCATGTATGGCTCCACAAATCCTTTGTATGTCATCGACGGCTTCCCTGTCGAAAATGTCAGGTATGATGCCTCCAGGGCTACAGGCGGGATAACAGAAGGCCTTCCCGAACTCAACATGGAAGACATCGAAAGCATCACCGTGTTGAAAGACGCCGCCGCCACCTCCATCTATGGCGCCCGCGCCGCCAATGGCGTGGTGGTGCTCATCACAAAAAAAGCGGCGAAAGGGAAGGTGCACATATCTTTTTCAAGTACGCTGGCTTTTTCGCCATACTCCTATTATAAAGATAACCTGACCGACGCGGCCGATATTATCGACATAGAAAGGGAATGGGCGGCGAATAACAAATCGTTGCAAGACGCCGCCGGCGCTGCCACTTATGCACAAAACATGCTTAATAATAATGTGAACCAGACCCAGGGCATAAGGGCTATCCTGAATTATCATGCCGGTAACCTGACGGAAGCCGAGATGAATCAAAAACTGAACGCGCTCGCGGCGCAGGGCTACCGCTATTACGACGATATGGAAAAATATGCTAAACGCAATCCTTTCCAGCAACAGTATAATTTATCACTGGGAAAAACAAGCGACGGTAATATGTTTAAAGCCTCGGTTACTTACAGGGACAACAAGGAGGAAGACCTGTATTCCGGCGACCGTTCGCTGGGCGTCAACCTCACCAATAACATGACGGTGACCAAATGGCTAAAGTTGGATATAGGCGCCTACAATTACTATCAGGATGAGCAGGAGCAATCGTTCAACGTACTATCGCAGTCGGTCTATCTGTATGCGCCCTACGATGTGCTGAAAAACCCCGACGGCAGCCCTTACACGTCACCGGCGTCGGAACGCCTCACCAAAGATAATTATGCACTCATTAACAGTTATGGGCTGTACAGCATGGACATTACGCCTTTAGACGAATTAGGGATGAACCGGGCCGGAAGAAAAACGTTCCAGAACAGGACGTATGGCCGGTTACATATAAAGTTTGCCGAATGGCTGAATTTTACCAGCATGTTCCAATATGAATACGGCTCGGAAAGATATTCAAAATTGTCGGACAAAAACTCCTACGACGTACGGTCGCGGGTAAACAACCTGGCTTCGCGCGCAAACAATGCCACCGTGTTTAACCTGCCTTATGGGAATATATACAACACCATCGATTTTTATTCAAGCGCCTACACCGCGCGTCAACAGCTCGATTTTAATAAAACGTTTGGCGGAAAGCATCAGGTTACGGCTTTGCTCGGGCACGAAGTACGCGAAAATAAATATGAGTTTGCCAACAATACACTCTATAATTACGACCCCGACATACTGTCATATACGTTGGTTGATGCAGCGACATTGGCAAAGGGTGTCGGTCCATTTTGGG
>JAIRLC010000005.1 GCA_031259645.1 Prevotellaceae bacterium
ATAAGCGGTGCGCCGGCAGAACACGGCACATTTAGTTATGCAATCTCCGCGAAGGGCTGTACTATGCCAGCTTTCGAGGGTACCATAACGGTGCTCCCCCATGTGCCAATCACCACTGCGTCTGCGTCCACCTGGTCCTATGACCAATTTATATGGTCTGACCGAATAGTGGGAACACCACTCAATTGCGAAAAAACCGAGCACGTTTATGACAAAACAGACTTTTACCCTAAATTTGCCGTGATAGATGGGATCTACTACTATAACTGGAGCTGTGCGGACATCAATATGGAGCAGATGTGCCCTACGCCCTGGATGATGCCACAACATTACTATGTCACGGATTTTACTGACCTGAAGCTCTTGCACAGCCAATGGTCACATTCCGGCCGTCTGACCTCGGACGGTTGGGACCATGATGAAGATGGCGAGTGGTTCTGGTTTTACAGCGACGGATACAACGATGAATCCTACCCAAACACTCGCTTAGCCATGTGGGTTAGTCCTAACATAAGCATCCCTCGTCAAGTCTCAAAGAGTGACTTGATCCCTGTAAGGTGCTTCAAGCTGTGAGTGAAACTTAATCGTCCTTTGTTTGTTGCCGGCCGTTTTTGCGGAGGAAATGTTGCGGCGTGGGAAGTGCGAAAGGGGGCTGTTGGGCAAAAGATGTATGAAGGATGAAGTATGTGATGTCCCGGAGGGACGCGACCCCCATAACCGTAGGCGAAGCGAAGCGCCGCCTGCGGTTTACCGTAAAGCCGCGCAATTTGCGCGGCTCTCTGGAGTGCAACTTGCGCTGCTCTCCTAACGCCTAACGCTTTACGCTTAACATGAAAACACAATAAATAAACTGGATTGAAAACGGAAAGACGACTTCTCACTGCCTTTCCGCCGTTTCTTCTGCAAACCCTGTGTCTTACCGGACGGAAAAGGCAATCTTGCAAGAGTGGAACGGAAAAGCGGCTGTTCAAATAGAACGGCCGCTTTTTTCATTGCTGCGGGTCAACTATTTTTCTTATCTTTGCGGGAAAATAAAAAACTTATGACAGCAACGCTTGAAAAAAGAAGTCGAACGCAACGGATTGACTATTATGTTTCGACTTTAAAACGCAGTCAGCCCAAAATGCTGGAAAATGGACTAAGAACGATATACTTGCGGGCGATGGCACAAAAACTCGACAGCACGGTGCTTGCGAATGAAATCACCATGCAGGAAATAGTTGATGAAGTCAATGCGGTAAGAAAAGAGCATTATGAGAAACAAAACCGTGTTTGATGTCAATATCTGGATAAGTTATTTCATTACCGGCCAATCCTTAAAATTACTTTCCCTATCCGCGTTTAAAGATGAAATCTTTAAATCATGAAATTTTTAAATTATTTGGCTGAAAAAACCTATCTTTGTAACTCATTTCTCTGAACAACTTTGGAACAGCAACACATCCACGTAAAAGGCGCCCGGCTGCATAACCTCAAAAACATAGAGGTGGCGATACCGCGTGACCGGCTGGTTGTTATTACCGGCCTGTCGGGCTCGGGCAAATCAACTTTGGCCTTTGACACTATTTTTGCCGAAGGGCAGCGCCGTTATGTGGAAAGCCTTTCGGCGTATGCCCGCCAATTTCTTGGGCGGGTTACCAAGCCCGACGTTGATTTCATTACGGGTATTCCGCCGGCCATTGCCATTGAGCAGAAAGTGAATACCCGCAACCCGCGTTCTACGGTGGGCACCACCACAGAAATTTATGACTACCTGAAATTGCTGTATGCCCGCATCGGCCGTACTATTTCGCCGATATCGGGTGAAGAAGTGAAACGGCACAGCGTGACCGATGTGGTTGATTTTGTTGCGGCACAACCGGCCGGCACACGGCTTTACATCTTGTCGCCCATTGTGATGCAGGAGGGAATGGGTTGGATAGAAAAATTGACGCTGCTGCAAAACGAAGGGTTTACGCGCCTTGAAGCCGAAAAAAAAGAGTATCGCATAGAAGAAATATTGCCGAAAATGTGGCAACATAAGAAGAAAACTTTTCGCTTACTGGTTGACCGGATAACGGCTTCGAACGACGCGGAAACCATGAGCCGTGTGGCCGATTCGGTACAAACGGCGCTGGAAGAAGGCAATGGGGTGTGCATGGTCGAAAGCCCGGACGGCAAAGTGAATCGTGAGTTTTCGATGCATTTTGAAGCCGACGGAATTACCTTTGAGGAGCCCACCGAACACCTGTTCAGTTTTAACAACCCCATCGGCGCATGCCCGCGCTGCGAAGGCTACGGCCGCGTGATTGGCGTTGACGAAGACCTTGTGATTCCCGACCAAAGCCTGTCGATTTATAACGATGCGATTGCCTGCTGGCGCGGGGAAACCATGAAAGCCTACAAAGAAAAATTATTGCAGGTGTACGACAAGGTGAAGATACCGATTCATAAACCCTTTCGTGAACTGACCGCCATACAAAAACAAATGTTGTGGCAAGGGAGTATTTACTTCACAGGGCTACACGATTTTTTCAGCATGCTGGAAGCCGGTAAATACAAAATACAATATCGTGTGATGCTAAGCCGCTATATGGGTAAAACCACTTGTCCGGATTGCCACGGCTCGCGCCTGCGCAAGGAAGCAAGCTATGTGAAAATAGCAGGCAAAACAATTAGCGAATTGGTGTTGATGCCGGTAGAAGTGCTGCATGATTTTGTGCTAAACCTTGAACTGACGGCCTATGAACAGGAGGTGGCCGGTCGCATCCTGATTGAAGTGCGCAACCGTTTACAATTTCTGCTGGACGTGGGACTGGGGTATCTTACGCTAAACCGTTTGTCAAGCACGTTGAGCGGCGGGGAGAGCCAGCGCATCAACTTGGCCACATCGCTGGGCAGTAGCTTGGTGGGAGCGCTTTATATTCTCGACGAGCCAAGCATCGGCCTGCATCCGCGCGATACGCAACGATTGGTGAACGTGCTGAAACAACTGCGCGATTTGGGCAACACGGTACTGGTGGTGGAACACGAAGAGGAAATTATCCGTGCCGCCGACCTTATTATTGACATTGGCCCGCTGGCCGGCCGGCATGGCGGCGAAGTGGTGTACGCCGGACCTCCCACCGGGAAAACCGGAGCAGGGCTCACGTTGGCGTACCTGAACGGAACGGAAAAAATCGACGTCCCGAAACAACGGCGGAAGCTGCAGGACTACATTGAGGTGACGGGCGCCCGCGAAAACAACCTGCGAAATATTACTGTGCGCTTTCCGCTCGAAGGATTGGTGGCCGTAACCGGCGTGAGCGGGTCGGGCAAATCGTCACTGGTGAAAGGTATTCTCTACCCGGCGTTGGTCAAGCACTTAGAGATGTATGGCGAGAAGCCGGGACATTATGACAGGTTGCAGGGAGAACTGAAACGTATCAAACGGGTGGAAATGATTGATCAGGACGCCATCGGGAAATCGTCGCGTTCCAACCCCATTACGTATATCAAGGCATACGATGAAATACGAAAACTGTTTTCGGAACAGCCTTATGCGAAGTTGAACGGCTACGGCCACTCGCATTTCTCGTTTAATATCGACGGCGGGCGCTGCGAAGAATGTCAGGGCGAAGGCGTGATAAAAGTGGAGATGCAGTTCATGGCCGACGTTACGCTGGTGTGTGAAGCCTGCGGCGGCAAACGCTTTAAACCCGACATTCTGGAAGTGCGCTACAAAAACTATAATATTGCCGACGTGCTTGATTTTACGGTAAACCAAGCCATAGAATTTTTCTCAGGACAGAAAGAACCCACCGCGAAAAAAATCGCCGGCAGGCTAAAGCCCTTACAAGACGTGGGGTTGGGCTATATCAAGCTGGGACAGGCAAGCAGCACGTTAAGCGGCGGCGAGAGCCAGCGTGTGAAATTGGCATCGTTTCTCGGCAAAGACACCGGCGCCGAGCCCATCCTGTTTATTTTCGACGAGCCGACTACCGGGTTGCACTTCCACGATATTAAACGTTTGTTGGAGGTGTTCAACGCCCTTATTTCGCATGGACACTCCATTATAGTGGTGGAGCACAATATGGAAATTATCAAGTGCGCCGACTGGGTAATCGACCTTGGCCCCGGCGGTGGCGAACATGGCGGGCGACTCGTGTGCACCGGCACGCCGGAAGAGTTGGCCTACTGCGTATACTCCCACACCGGAGAAGCGCTATCGGAACGGATTTAATGTGACTAATTAAAAGACAGATAATAGAACATGGACTTTTAGACAATAGACAAAAACAATGTGCTAGTGTATTTTAGTTCTTAACTCTTAGTTCCCCTTTCCCCATTGAAAGAATTTTGGAATTGCAAAAAAAATACTATCTTCGTGGCGATTAATGCCGTTAGTTTATGATAAAAAATGTAGAAGAGCTTGTCTTAAAATGGTTGGAGTCGCTCGGCCTTGCTTCCGGAACGGTTTTCCTGTCGAACCTTATCATACTGGTTTGCGTGCTATCCCTGGCTTACGTGATTTACTACGCCGGCAAACGGATTATGATAGCGCTGGTTAAAAAACTTGTGGGGAGAAAAAAGGGGATATGGCATATCAATTTATTGCGAAAGCGGTTTTTTCACCGGTTGGCGTTCATTCCCGCGCTGCTGTTCATCAATCCGTTTATTAGGACGCTGTTCCTTGCGCAGGAATACGTCAGTCATTTTATAGTCATCACGTATAATGTGCTGTCGGTGGTCGTTATAAGCGCTATCCTTATTTCGTTTTTAAACGCGCTGGAGCACAACTACAGGAGCACAAAATACGCCCGCCGCAGTTCCATCAAGGGCATTATACAGGCGTTGCAGACCGTTATTGTGATTATCGCCGTTATTTTCAGTCTTTCGCTCATCATAGGCGTGAAGATTAGTGTGCTGCTCACCGCACTGGGCGCTGCGTCGGCCGTGCTTCTGCTGGTTTTTAAAGACTCCATTCTCGGGCTGGTGGGCGGCATCCAGCTTTCGATTAACCGCATTGTGCTGCCCGGCGACTGGATTGAAGTCCCCTCAGCCGGCGCCGACGGCACGGTTATGGAGATTTCGCAAATTTCCGTGAAAGTGAAAAACTGGGACAACACGATTGTTACGGTTCCTACTTACGATTTGGTGGCGCGCCCGGTGAAAAACTGGCGTGGCATGTCGGAATCGGGCGTGCGGCGCATTAAACGCTCCATTTATATCGACATGAATAGCGTGAAATTTTGTAACGGCGACATGCTGGAACGTTTTCGCAAAATTCAATACCTGCCGGACTATATCGACGGAAAACAGGACGAGATTACCAGAGAAAATGAGGCGAAAAATATCCGCTCGGAAATGGAAATAAACGGCCGGCGGCAAACGAACCTGGGCGTGTTCCGTGCCTACCTGCAACGCTATTTGGAGCACCATCCGCAGTTAGACAGCCGCTTTACCCTCATGGCGCGCCAACTCGACCCCACCGCAAACGGAATACCGCTTGAAATATATGTCTTCACGAAAACCACCGAATGGCTGAAATACGAGGCCATCCAGTCGGATATTTTCGACCACATCATCGCCGCCACGCCCTATTTCGACCTCCGCATCTTCCAAAACCCTTCGGGGAACGACTACAAGGAAACCACGAACGCGCTAACGAAGAGTGTGCGGGAGCTAAATGTCAAGCGTAAAGAATAGGCCGCCATTTTGATGTTTCAACAAAAATAACTACATTTGTTCCATTGTAATCCATTAACTGATAAAACATGAAGAAACTCCTTGCATTTACCTTGTTGTATCTGGCTGTTGCCACCGGCAGCGCATACGCCTGCTCTAACCTGATTGTGACCAAAGGCGCGTCGAAAGACGGCTCGGTGTTCGTAACCTACACGGCCGACTCCCATTCGCTGTATGGCGAATTGTATTTCTGGCCGGCGGCCAAGCATAAACCCGGCGCCATGCGTGCCATTAAGGAATGGGATTCGGGAAAACCGCTCGGCATGATTAAAGAAGTGCCCGAAACGTACCGGGTCATCGGTAACATGAATGAGCACTCCGTAGTCATTGGCGAAACCACCTATACCGGCCGCACGGAACTTATCGACACAACCGCCATTATGGATTATGGAAGCCTTATTTACGTAACGCTTACCCGTGCGAAAACCGCGCGCGAAGCCGTGAAAACAATGACCGGCCTGGTGGCTGAGTATGGCTATTATTCCAGCGGCGAGTCGTTTTCTATCGCCGACCCCAACGAAGCGTGGATTCTTGAAATGATTGGCAAAGGCCCGGGCAACAAAGGCGCGGTGTGGGTGGCCGTGCGTATTCCCGACGGATATATCAGCGGACACGCCAACCAGGCGCGTATTCAAACGTTCCCTTTGGAAAACGGAACCACCTCTATCAGCTCAAAAAATATTGACAGGATATTCGATCCGGCGGTGGAAATTGTGTATGCGCACGATGTGATTAGCGTGGCGCGCGAAAAGGGATACTTCTCTGGAAAAGATGAGGAATTTAGTTTCTCGGACACTTATAATCCGGTTGATTTCGGCGGTGCGCGCTTCTGCGACGCCCGTGTGTGGTCGTTTTTCAGGGAATATGACAAAAGCATGGATAACCACCTGGATTATGCCATGGGGAAAAACCTGAAAAACCGCATGCCGCTTTACATTAAGCCCGACCGCAAACTCGACTTGCACGACGTGGCGCATGCCATGCGCAACCATTTTGAGGGTACGCCGCTCGACATGACTGCCGACATCGGCGCCGGCCCGTTTAAACTTCCTTACCGCTGGCGTCCTATGGAGTGGAACTATAATGGCACGACCTTCATACACGAACGCGCTATCGCCACCCAGCAAACCGGCTGGTGGTATGTGTCGCAATGCCGCAGTTGGCTGCCTAACGCGATTGGCGGCATCTTGTGGTTCTCGGTTGACGACCCTGCTACCTCATGCTTGACGCCTGTTTATTGCAGCAGCACCAGCGTGCCCCAACCGTTTGCCGTGGGCAACGGCGACCTGCTCACCTATTCCGAAACCGCGGCATTCTGGATCTTCACCCGCGTGACGCACTTCGCCTACCTGCGCTATGACGCTGTGAGCGCCGAAATCCAAAAAGTGCAACAGGACTGGGAAAGAACACAGGCCGAAAAGGTAAAGGAAATCGACCAAAAAGCGTTGGCATTGTACAACAAATCCAAGAATAACACGAACGCCGTCACGAAAGTGCTTACCGACTATTCGGTAAAAGCGGCCAATGACCTCATGGCACGCTGGAAGCAACTCGACGCCTACCTTTTGGTGAAATATGCCGACGGCAATGTCAAAAAAGAAACGCCCGACGGGAAATTTAAGCGCAATGCGTATGGGCTTCCGGCCTCGCCGAGCCAGCCGCCGTACCCGCAATCGTGGTATAAAGCCATTGTGTATGACGCCGGGGAAAAATTGCAGGAGATTAAACAATAGCAAAAAAATTTGCAAATTCATAAAAAAAAGCTATCTTTGCAACCCGAAATGTAAAAAAGCAACCGCTTATTAGAACGAAAGGGTCAATAATGTTGCACAAAAATGATTGAAATGGACCTTATTAAGATTGCAGAACAGGCCTTTGCCGGAGAACAAAAAACATTCCCCGTATTTAAAGCAGGCGATACGATTACCGTAACTTACCGCATCAAGGAAGAAAACAAAGAACGTTTGCAAAAATTCCGCGGGGTGTGTATCCAGCGTAAAGGTACCGGCTCGACCCAAACGTTTACGGTGCGTAAAGTGTCTAGCAGCATAGGCGTAGAACGTATTTTCCCCATTACTTCTCCGTTTATTGAAAGTATTGAATTGAACAAGTCGGGTAAAGTGCGCCGTGCGCGTATCTTTTATCTTCGTAACCTTACCGGAAAGAAGGCCCGCATTAAAGAAAAGAAGAGGAATTTTATAGCGGATGTGCTCAATACCGAAGAGGCGGGCAGTAAAAGCGAATAAATCCTTGCTTAAAAGGCCCCGTAGCTCAACTGAATAGAGCATCTGACTACGGATCAGAAGGTTACAGGTTTGAATCCTGTCGGGGTCACAAATAAGACGAAATAAACTGCTTACATATTAGCGGTTTATTTTTTTTACATCAGTTATGGAGATGCTATGTTAGAACTAATTATTGTTACGGTTTTTATTTGTGGCTATTTAGCCATTGCGTTCGAGCATCCGTTGAAAATCAATAAAGCGGCGTCCGCATTATTGACGTGTGTCATTTGCTGGAGCATTTATTCTTTTTCTATCGTTGACAAAGACATGGTGTCGGAGGTACTGCTCGGTAACATGAGCGAGATATTGGGTATCCTCATCTTCCTGCTGGGCGCCATGAGCATCGTGGAGGCCATTGATTCGTACGACGGATTCCGCATTATTACCGACCGTATTAAAACCACCAACAAGCGCAAGTTATTATGGACGGTGAGCCTGATCACCTTCTTCCTGTCGGCGGTACTGGACAACCTCACCACCACAATTGTACTTATTTCATTGTTGCGGAAATTAGTGGCTAAACAACGTACCCGCTTAATTATGGCCGGTATGATTATCATTTCGGCGAATGCCGGCGGGGCATGGACGGTAATCGGCGACCTCACCACCACCATGCTGTGGATCGGGAAACAAATCACAGCCGTTGAAATTATGCATAAACTTTTCCTTCCCAGTTTGGTCTGTATGCTCATCCCGTTAATTCTACTGACCATTACGGCTAAGGGAAACGTGAGGACGCCACCGTTGAAAAACATCAGCGTTACGCAGGCGGTTACCGTAAAGGAACGCAATACCATTTTTTTCCTTGGCATCGGGGCGTTGCTTTTTGTCCCGGTGTTTAAAAGCGTCACCCATCTTCCGCCTTTCATGGGAATATTATTTGGCCTGAGTGTGATGTGGATCTTCATGGAATATGTATCGCACAAACGGCCTTCCAACGAACAATATCGTTATGCCATGCTGCATGCCATACGTCGTGTGGACATGTCGAGCGTGTTCTTCTTTATGGGCATCCTGCTTTGCATCACCACGCTGGAAGAAATCGGCACACTTGATAAAGTGACGCACTGGTTAGACCATACCGTAAAAAATCACAATATTATCATTATGCTTATTGGCGTGTTGTCGGCCATTGTGGATAATGTCCCTCTGGTGGCGGCGACACAAGCCATGTATGACTTCCCCACCGACCATGCTTTTTGGGATTTTATTGCCTATTGCGCCGGCACCGGCGGCTCCATGCTGATTATCGGCTCTGCAGCGGGCGTAGCCGCCATGGGCATAGAGAAAATCGACTTTATCTGGTATTTGCGAAATATCAGTTGGCTGGCATTTTGCGGGTTTATCAGCGGCGCATTGGTGTATTTGTTACAAAGCGTTTTGGCTGGATAAGATTAGATTTGTTTGTTTTAGTCCATTAATTTATAGATGAGGGGGATTTTTTATCGTCGATAAATGCATAAATGATTCCTCCTATCCCAAACAGTCCGGCCATGCCGAATAAAATCAATAAAGCCATAATTATTTACTTTTTTTGATTAACACAAAACCCGCTATAGCCAATATCGCCACTACCGTACCTCCAAAAAGTATTATCCAGAATAACGATACGCTTTCTTTCATTATTGCAGAAATTATCGCTCCGCCGAATACGAGCTTAGACAAGTCAAGGTAATACTTTCCTAAATGTTCTTTCATTACTATACAAAGGTACAATAATTTTTTTAATGTACAAGTTTACCCACACAAAATCCAGCCGGCTCTTTTTATGCCGAACAGGCCGTAAACCAGTGGGTGATTTTCTTGTTGTAGCGTTCCGAAACGGGAATATCCGGCACACGGTCAATGCCGAATTCCATGTAAATGCCGTCCTTCTGCCGGCGAATGACTTTCACTGCTTCCAAGTTTACAATATATGACCGGTGGCTGCGAATTACATTCGTGTTGGCCAAGTTTTTTTCCATATTCTTTAACGAATTTCGTACCACCAATTTTGTGGGCGCCTCCTTGTTCAGGTACCAAATTTCCACATAATTGTCGGCCGACTCAATGTAGAGCAGGTTTTCTTTGGTTACCGACAGGCGCAACTCTCCTTTTTCATCATGAAAGGAATAGATGCTTTGCTTGCCGGCGGTTACCAATCGTTCTTCTTCTATTTGGCTTAGTTTTTTTTCTTTATCCTTGTAGGCAAAATACAAATGCAACACCGCATAAGGCAATAGTAACACCAAAGAAGTGTTGATTAATGATTCCCTGAATATTCCCAAATAGTCGCGTTCCGGATTTAAGTAGGCCGTATAAATAGTGAAAAATAACGCCATAGAAAATATTTCCAGCACTACCCAAAGTATGTAAACCCCAAGCCCTATTTCGTGCTTCCGCCCCCAATAATACATCGCCATACGGCTGATTACCACCACCAGCACGCCGGTTAAAATAACAAGGCTGGAATAGATCAGATAGTTGAATTCCGACACATTGTACCAGTAAAAAGAACTGCGAGGTTTATAAATATTGATAAAAATCAAGGCAAACAACGCGGTAAAAACAACCAACCTGATCATATTTGTTTTTGCATACACGTAAGTGGGTATTTTTTGTTCGAATATATTCATCCTTCTTGTTGTTAATTCCGGGGCAAATATACGAAAAATCTTGCTACCATAATTTATGAGGATGGCTCTATGGCTCACAGTAGGGCTTGAGCCGTTGTGCCGCGTCATCGTTTAATATGTTGTTTTCTGCCAAAGCGCGGAGTGTGCAGGCCTGTGCCCCTTGTGTAGTGCGGAAATGAACGATGCCGCGTGCGGCATAATAGCCAATGTAAGGATGTTGTCGTAAGGTTTGCTCATCGGCAGTAGCAAGATCAATTTTGATAATCTTGGTGGTGTCGAGGGAGAGTTGCGGTATCCATTGCGCCAAGCGTTCAGGGTCGATGCCTCGAAGGTCAAGCAGTTGCTGGATGTGTGCATAGCCGCCCAACCGTTCGCGGTAGGTCACAATGCTGCGGGCAAAATAAGCGCCGATGCCGCGGACAAGACGGAGCGCGGTAGTGTCGGCTGTGTTTAGTTCAATAACAGGTTTGCTAAGATTGTCGCGGGTAAAAGGAGTGTAAGTCTGTGGTGCAGCGGGTATATTGGCCGTTTTTGGTGTGGGCGAAGTGCGGGTTTGCCTTGTAACTGCTGCGTGTGGCGCAGGAGATGAGGGCTGGTCGGATGGTATTGTGAGGCTGTCAATACGGCGTATAATGGAGTCATAGTGAAAAGCGCCGGCAGCGGGTGGGGAAAAGAATTGAGGTGCAAGGAGCACCGTAAGCACCAATATAAATAACAATACTAATCCTAATTGTTCATTGCGTGAGAAGCGCAAGAAAATAGTAAGAAATTTTTTCATTGTGACTTTTGCTTTGACGCCTGAGTAATAAAGCCAATGGGTTTTCGTGGCGGAGGACTGGGCGTACTTAATATTTTTGTAAGTGCCGCATATACTTCGCTGAACTGGGCATCTGTGCTTTCTTCCAATTCCTCAATCCGCTTTAATAATTCGTTATATCCGGTAGCCATCTGTCGTAAAAGGACAAAAGCACGCATAATAGCTATGTTGACTGTTATTGCTGTGGGGCTTCTGAGCACGGATGATAACATGGCCACACCCTGTTCCGTAAAGGCAAATGGCTTGTAACGGGAGCCGCCTTTAGTGGGCTCGTTTGAGGTCACAATTTGTGACCTCAAACTGTTTTTCAATGAGTTGTCTTCATTTTCGCTAAGTTCAAACATGAAATCGGGAGGAAAACGATCAATGTTACGCCTCACCGCTTGTTTTAAAACTTTGGTTTCAACTTGATAAAGTTCAGCAAGGTCACTGTCTAACATAATACGGCAACTTCTGACTTCATAAATCTTATTCTGAATAATTTGCAGGTCTGTAGAACTCATTTTATCTGTGGTTATGGATCAACAAGAGTGGTATATCCTACAAAGGTAAGAATCTTTTTTGTAACCTCAAAATTTTTTCCCGGCCACAGTAATCACAACTTCTCCCTTTGGATTGGTATAGCTGTAATATACAATTAGTTCGGCAAGCGTGCCGTGCCGGTTTTCTTCATGTAACTTACTGAGTTCGCGTGACACGCAGGCTTGGCGTTCCGGTTCGAAAACAGCAGCCAGTTGTGTGAGTGTTTTTACTAAGCGGAAGGGGGATTCGTAAAATACCATCGTACGTTCTTCCTTGCTAAGTTCGGCCAAACGGGTTTGCCGTCCTTTTTTTTGTGGGAGAAACCCTTCAAAACAGAACCGGTCGCAGGGCAATCCCGAATTGATTAATGCGGGAATAAGCGCCGAAGCGCCGGGCAGACATTCCACTTCAACCCCTTGGGCAATGCAGGTGCGCACCAGCAGAAACCCCGGATCGGAAATGCCGGGCGTTCCGGCGTCGCTGATAAGCGCTATATTGCTGCCGGCGGCAATACGGCCGGCAAGTTCGGCTACGGTGCGGTGTTCATTAAATTTGTGATGGGATAACAAGCGGGTGGTAATGTCATATTTTTTGAACAGTACGGACGACGTGCGGGTATCTTCGGCTAATACCAAATCAACCTCTTTTAGAATCCGAAGCGCCCGGAATGTAATGTCCTCCAAATTGCCGATAGGCGTAGGTACAACGTATAACTTCGCCATAACCGGTTGTTTTTATAAATAGCGGCGTTGAACTATAGACAAGAAAAGTTGGGCAGGCTCGGCGGTGTCGTCCCAATTTTTTACCACAGTTTGAATATAATTTTTTGCATCCTCCAAGTTGTTCATCGTGTTCAACTTGTTTACTGTTTGAGAAAAAAGCGTGGCATCGCCGTCAAACAATTCCCTGATAAACAGGAAACGGTCGTTAATCGCTATTGCTTTTGCAATGTCGTGAATGGGCTGTCGTATCGTGATAGCCGGCTCGGATTTGGCAATTGTGTCATTGATGGAAGTTTGCGCTTCAAATTGATCAACTATTGTAGTAGTATTCGCCGGCTTTTTTATTGTTTTTTTACCTGTGGCCGGAAACTCTTTCTTTGCAGGAATTTTAGTTGTCGTTTCTTGCCCTCTGCCGCTATTCAATGTGATTTTATCATTCGCCGCAGGTTTCAAACCATCTATTTTTTTGAATAGTTCTTCCTCTAATTCACGTAATATCTCTTTTCGTTTTGCGTCCAGATTTTCCTTGGTTGTTTGTAGAAAATCAATCAATTGCGCTTTTTCTTCTTGTAATTCCTCTATTTCAGCTACTAATTTCTCCTTTTCGTGAGATAGTGCTGAGATTTTTTCTTGTAATTTTCCTGTTTCTTCTATCGCGCCGTTTGCTAATGTCGTGGCATTATGCAGGGTTTTCGTGATTTCGGAAAGGGTGGTGGCTAATTTGTTAATATCTTCTTTCGTTACCATGGTGATATTTTTTTATCTTTGTAAAATACAATTTACTTCGAGGGACAAATATACATTTTTTTTATTAATGTTTTTAGAAAATGCAAAAAATCCTGGTTGGATTGAAGTGATATGCGGTTCGATGTTCTCTGGAAAAACAGAAGAACTCATCCGCAGGCTAAGAAGGGCCAAGTTTGCCAACCAAAGGGTAGAGATTTTTAAACCGATTCTTGACGTGCGCTACTCCGAAACAGAAGTGGTGTCGCACGACGACCATACCATACGTTCTACACCGGTAGAGTCGTCTGGGAGTATTTTGCTGCTCACCGGCGAAGTGGAGGTGGTGGGCATTGATGAAGCACAATTTTTTGACAATCACTTGGTTGATGTTTGTAAGGAGTTGGCCGACAGTGGCGTTAGGGTGATTGTGGCAGGACTGGACATGGACTATTTGGGCAAACCTTTCGGCCCTATGCCGCATTTAATGGCTATGGCCGAGTACGTCACCAAAGTACATGCTATTTGTGTCCGTTGCGGCAACTTGGCGCATCATTCGCACCGTTTGACGGATAATAACAAATTGGTCGTGCTGGGCGAGAAAGACACCTATGAACCGCTTTGCCGGCATTGCTTTAATAAAATGATGGAGGCGCTGTAGGCTTAATACAATATTTTAGC
>JAIRLC010000180.1 GCA_031259645.1 Prevotellaceae bacterium
ACAAGTGTGCGCTGGGTAAAGACGGAGTCCCAATACCGGTCATACATGGTAAGCTCTTCTTCGGTATAGGAACTGCTCTCTAAATATTGCATCGCCTCTTTGGTTACTTCTTCCTCCAATAACACCGGCGGAATTTCCCTTGCGTCCTCGTGCACCTGTGTCAGGAACGTCAGCCATAAATCATACAACTTCTTCTCTGCCCTGTTTCCGGTGCGAAATTTCGGCAATTCAATAAACACCAACTCCAGCCCCTCAATCCGTTTTTCCGTGTTTTCTATATTGACAATTTTGTAATCGTGGTAGAATATCGTCGGGTTGCTGTCAAAGATTTCATTGACGAAACTCAACGCATACACCGGCTGCAATAGTTTATAATCCCCTTTCCGCTTTAGCTGTCGCACGTATGCTTTGGATGCGTTGAACAGCACACGGCTCTTGAAGCTGTCAGTCCAGTGCATTTGCATTTCCACGATAAATTGCCGTCCCATATTGTCGGTACAGTGCACATCTACGATAGAATCTTTCAGGGCCGGGATTTCCGGCGTCAGTTCGGGCTGCTGATATTCTAAATCAACAATTTGTTGCGAGGGCTCCAAGGGCAGCATGCTATTGAGCAAACTCATGCACAAATGTTTGTGTTCACCGAAGATGCGTTTAAAAATCAGGTCGTTTTTTGGGTCGAGATAGCGTATCATAATCAGGTAGTGGTTAAAATGTAAGGCAAAGGTAATAAAAAATTTCGTATTTCCAAATGTAAATAACACTCCCTGCATTGGGTCAAGGTTGAACCTCGATCGGGCTGTTCCAGACTTACAATAAATATATGCGCTATTTAATTGACGCCAAGTTGTCCGAATAATACGCAAGAGGGAGGTCGCGGAGGTTGTATTGCATGGCCATGGTTTGGCCGTAGGCGCCGGCGGTACGGATGGCGATCAGGTCACCGCGCTGTGTTTGCGGCAGGCTGATGTTTTTACCGAAACAGTCGCCCGATTCGCAAATGGGGCCTACCACGTCGTAACGTTTAGGCGGCGCTTGCGAACTAAGCTGCTGAATGGCGTGCTGTGCCTGATAGAGCGCCGGGCGCAGCAGGTCGGTCATGCCGGCGTCCACCACCACAAAATTCTTTTCCTGTCCGTTTTTCACATACAGTACGCGGGTAATCACGCTTCCGCACTGTGCCACCAATGAGCGGCCGGGTTCCACGTGAACCGTTTGTCCGGGACGCACTTTCAGGTGACGGTGAATGATGTCGAAATAACGTTTAAAATCCACAACCGGGCGCCCGTCAGGGTCGGCATAATCCACGCCCAGTCCGCCGCCCAAGTTCAGGTGATTGGCCTGTATCTCGTAGCTGCACAGCAGGTCTTGCAGGTCGTTAAAACGTTCGCACAGGCGTTGGAACACCGGCCAATCGATGATTTGTGAGCCCACGTGGACGTGCAGCGCTGTTAAACGCAGGTGTGTGGCTGTTTTCAGTATTTCGGCCAGCCGGCCAAATTCCCATGGGCTAATTCCGAATTTGTTTTCTTCAAGGCCTGTGGTAATGTATTCATGGGTGTGCGGGTCGATGTCGGGATTCAGGCGTACCGAAATATCGACGGTTGTGCCGGCTGCTGTTGCCAAGCTGTTCAGCACTTCAATTTCTTGTGTAGATTCGCAATTGATGCAAAAAATGCGGTGCGCCATGGCGTGTTTGAGCTCCTCATCGGTTTTCCCGACGCTCGAATATACTATTTTTTCCGGCGGAAAGCCGTTTTTAATGGCCCAAAGCACCTCGTTGCCACTCACGCAGTCGGCGCCGAAGCCCGCTTCGCGCATGACTTTCAAGACAGGCTCATTGGCATTTGCTTTCAAGGCATAGTGCGCTTGGTAGCCATAACGGCTCATCTCATTTTTGCAATCCGTAACCGTGCGGCGCAGCAATTCCATATCATAAAAATAGAACGGCGTTTTCAAGGTTTCAAAAGCCGGGACAAAACGGGTAAACACATTCATGCGTAATGAGATTTTAAAATAGAAGCCACAAAGATAGTAAAATTTCACAATCTTTTTTGAAATACAAAAAATATTCCTGTTGGTGCTTTTTGTACTTTTTCCTATCTTTGCAAAAAATATACACGCAGGATGTTCATAGCATTAGAAGGATTAGACGGCGCCGGAAAATCGACCCAGCTCAAGTTGTTGTGTCAGTTCTTGGCCGGCAAGGGGAAGCAAACAAAATTTCTGCACTTTCCGCGTTTCGACGCCCCGGTGTTCGGCGAATTGATTGCCAAGTTCCTCCGTGGCGACTTGGGCGACGTCCATACCGTAAACCCATACGTTGTAGCGCTGCTGTTTGCCGGCGACCGCCATGCCGCCGCCGCCTCACTGCGCCAATGGATGGCGGAAGGCTACGTGGTGGTGGTTGACCGTTACGTGTATTCCAACATCGGATACCAGTGTGCCAAACTGCACACAGCGGAAGAAAAACAAGCCCTCCGCGAGTGGATACTCCACATGGAATACGACTACTTCAATATCCCGAAGCCCGACATGACACTCTTCCTTGATGTGCCGCTCAACCACGTGGAGCAAAAGCTGGAAGCGCAACGAGAGGGCGACGACCGCGCTTACCTGCAAGGAAAAAAAGATATCCACGAAGCAAGCCTGTCTTTACAGGAACAGGTACGTGCTGTGTATCTCGAACAACCGCCGGCAGACGCCACTTTTCACGTTATCGACTGCGGCCGCGACGGAAAAATATTTCCCGCTGCAACAATTTTTGAAAAAATTACATGTACTATAAACACATTAATAGAATAATTATGAAATACCTGCGTCTTATAAGCCGTGTATTAATCGGTTTGGTTTTTATTTTTTCGGGCTATGTGAAAGCTATTGATCTCATAGGCTCACAGCTTATTTTTACGGAATATTTCAAGGCCTTTTACATGAGTTTCCTGATTCCCGCAGGCCCCACCATTGTGGGTGTGCTGGCCGCTGCCGCCGAGCTGGTGCTGGGGCTTTGTTTAGTGCTGGGTTTGCGCATGAAACTCACCGCGTGGGCTACCGCCCTGTTCATGGGATTTTTTACGGTACTCACCCTGATCCTTGCGCTGTTTAACCCTGTAACCGACTGCGGGTGCTTCGGCGAGGCCATCAAACTCACCAATTGGGAAACCTTTTTCAAAAATGTAATTATTGACATTTTCGTAGTGGTCATTTTTTGGCAGCGCGACAAATACAAACCGCTGTCCACCTGCCGCAACGAGTTTATAACAGTGGGCGTATTTACGGCGCTGGCGTTGTTCCTGTCGGTGTATTGCTACCGCCATTTGCCGCTGATTGACTTCCTGCCCTACAAGGTGGGCGTGAATATCAGTCAGGCGATGGACATTCCGGAAGGCGCGCCCGTCAACGAGTACGAAACGCTGCTGATTTACGAAAAAGCCGGCGAGGGACGAAAAACATTCACCCTTAAAGATTATCCGCAGAACGACACCACATGGAAATTCGTAGAATCAGTGTCGGTATTGGAAAAGAAAGGGTATGAACCGCCTATTGTCGATTTCACCATCAACGACTCTTACCGCGGCTACATCACCGATTCTATCTTAGACTTGCAGGGATATTTGTTCCTGCTCACAATGCCGCACATAGAAGACGCTTCGTTGAGAAATATTGAAAAAATCAACAGTATTGCCGACTATGCACTCACACAAGACCACATCTATTTCGTAGGTTTGGCAGGCTCTGACGATGACAAAATAGCCGAATTTGCCGCCGCCACAGGCGGGATGTATCCTATTTACTTTACAGACGAAAAACCGCTAAAAAGCATGGTACGCGCCAACCCCGGCCTGCTGCTGCTTTACAACGGCACGATTATTGCAAAATGGAGCCACTTCGACATTCCCGGCATAGAAAAATTGCAGAAAAAATACCTGAGCGAAAATCCCGATATGCTCATTGCACGGCACAGCACTTGGGAACGGCTCACTTCCGAATTGCTGGTGGTAGTGCTATTCGTGGTTATGATTATGCTGTCGTACTGTTTCCGGAAATACGGTAAAAAAGATGCAAATTCACCGGAATTATCCGCTTAGGGCGCACAACACCTTCGGTTTCGACGTGAAGGCGCTGTACTATGCCGCGCCTTCCTGCCTTGAAGCGTTAGGTGAACTGCTCGCGCATCCTTCTTACAACGCCGTGCCGCGTCTTGTCATGGGAGGAGGAAGCAATTTACTTTTCCGCAAAGACTTTCCGGGATTAGTCATTCATCTTCAGTTGCGCGAATGTGCGAAAATAGCGGAGGATGAAACCACAGTTACCTTGCGTGCCGGCGCCGGCGTAGTGTGGGACGATTTTGTGGCGCACTGTGTAGCCCACCGCTGGGGCGGCGTAGAAAACCTGTCGGGCATTCCGGGCACGGTGGGCGCTTCGCCGGTGCAGAACATCGGCGCCTACGGAGTGGAAGTCGAAACGGCCATTAAACAAGTGGAGGCGCTACGTATAGACGACGGCCAACCTGTCGTATTCACGCACGAGGCGTGCCGTTTCGGTTATCGCGACAGCGTTTTCAAACAGGCATGGAAAAATAAAGCGGTCATCACGCATGTGGTTTTTGAATTGTCGAAATCGCCGGCGCTTGTCACGCACTACGGCTCCATGGGCGAAGCGCTGGAAGCCTTTCCCGGCGCCGGCATTGAGCAGGTGCGACAAGTCATTCTCCACACCCGCCGGCAGAAACTCCCCGACCCCGCCGATTTAGGCAACGCCGGCAGCTTCTTCAAAAACCCTACCCTGCCCAAGGCGCAAGCCGATGAGCTTCGCGCCGCATACCCGCAACTTCCCACCTACCCTGTGGATGACCAACTGACAAAAATCCCCGCCGCATGGCTAATTGAACAATGCGGCTGGAAAGGCAAACGCGCAGGACAAGTGGGCGTACACACCACACAGGCGCTGGTGCTGGTAAACTACGGCGGCGGCACAGGCAACGACGTCCTGCAATTGGCGCACGCCATCCAACAGTCGGTGCGCGACAAATTCAACATACAATTAGACACGGAAATAAATATTGTATAAAATCAGGTTGTATATTGTTTAATGTGACTAATTAGGCTGACGCCAGCCTATTTGCAACTTCTTGTTTTGCGGCACATAAATTCTCACCGACACAAATTCGCCATCCCACTTATGCTCCTTGCTGTACACAAACGGCTCAAGCAGCAGCAGCGAGTCGCGCAATGTATAATTCAAAGACACTTCGCGTGCCCGTGCCCGCGCCACTGAACGGTTTCTTCCCGATGCGATTTTGGTAAAACACACCCTGATGGCGCCGGTATCCTTTACCTGCGTCACATATATCCCCGGCAACACATAAGCCTTCGCCGCGCCATTCCGGTCGCTTTCCAAGAACACCTTGCCGTTAGCATCATACCTAAATAACGTTTTACCGTATATAATATCGCGGTATGGCTCCGGCACATCTATATGCAACGTAGTATATTGTGCGGGTACCTGCACTTCCTCTTCCACATCGGTCCAGCGCCTGAACCCCAAGGCCGACGAGCTTACCGACACCACCAACGTGACACACGCGGCCAACCACAGCAGGAACATAACCAGCCCTATTTTGAAACGGCCGCGAAAACCCACAAT
>JAIRLC010000073.1 GCA_031259645.1 Prevotellaceae bacterium
AAGGCCCCGGAAATACCTGCGGAAATGGCGGCAGGCGTCTTCAGTTTCTTCTGAATAAAATCATACAGCGCATACACGCCCAGCCCAATCCAGATGGTAAATGCATAGAACGAGCCGGCGTAGGAATAGTCGCGCTCGCGCGGCTGTATGGGCGTTTGGTTAATGTACACCACAATGGCAATGCCGGTGAGAATAAACAGGAACAGGACAACCACGAAGTTCCGCTTATCCTTTTGCAACTGGTAAAACAAACCCGCAAGCCCCAACAAAAAAGGCAACATATAATAATGATTGCGCGCTTTGTTTTCGGCGAGATAGGGGGGCATGTCGCTCATATCGCCCAGCCGCGCGTTGTCAATAAACGGAATACCGCACTCCCAATTGCCGTTGTAGGGATTTCCGTGCCCCTGTATATCGTTCTGCCGGCCGGCGAAATTCCACATGAAATACCGGAAGTACATCCAGTTAATTTGGTAATCGAAGAAAAACGTCAGGTTTTCGCGGAACGAAGGAATAGGGTCTTCACCGTAGGGGTTGCTGACTGCGCCGCGCCGTTGTTGGGGGCTTACATATTGCCTGTACACCTCTTTATGGCTTTCCTGCGAACTGTGCATGCGCGGGAAAAGCATATTGTAACGCGAATCATACTTATATTCAGGCATGGCTTCCACCTTGACGTATTTCCCATTGTTTTTCGCGTAGGTTGTTTTCTCTATCATAGCGATAGGCGGCGTGGCGTATGTAGGCCCTGAGAGCAGCGGTGCGGAGCCATACTGCTCCCGGTTGAGGTAATAAAGGAGCGAAAACGGATTGTCGGGCTGGTTTTCGTTGGTGGGCGTGTTGGCCGACGAACGAATAACCACCACCGCAAACGTGGAATAGCCGATGAGCGCCACCGTGAAACTAAGGATAATGGTATTCCACAACACTTTTTTCTTCCGGTGGGTAACCACAATACCGTAGGCCGCCAAAGCCAAAAGCAGCAAAATGGAAAATGCCGTGCCGCTGTTAAAAGGCAAGCCGAGGCTGTTGACGAAAAACAAATCGAAATACGCGGCCATGGCCGGAATAAACGGAATAAACCACAGCATGGCAAGCACCAGCACGCCCGACACCAGCAGGGTAAGGAAAATGCCCTTGGGTTTTATTTGCTTGTTCTTTTTGAAATAATACACAAACACAATGGCCGGAATAGCGAGCAGGTTCAGCAAGTGTACACCGATAGAAAGCCCCATGAGGTAAGCGATGAGAATAATCCAGCGGTTGGCGTACGGCCGGTCGGCTTCTTCTTCCCATTTTAAAATAGCCCAAAACACCACCGCCGTAAAAAGGGACGACATGGCGTATACTTCGGCCTCTACCGCCGAAAACCAGAACGAATCGGAAAACGTGTAGGCCAGTGCGCCCACAGCGCCCGCGCCGATAATCGCAATCATATTGCCGGCAGTGAGGGCGTCGCCTTTGCGCTCCATGATACGGCGCGTCAAATGGGTGATGGTCCAAAACAGGAATAGGATTGTGAAGCCGCTACATAACGCACTCAGGGAATTAATCATGGGCGCTACATATTCGGGCGAAACAAACATGCTGAACAAACGTCCCAACAACTGAAACACAGGATTTCCGGGCGGGTGCCCCACTTCAAGTTTATAGGACGAGGCTATGAACTCCCCGCAATCCCAGAAACTGGTAGTGGGCTCGATGGTGAGCAAATAAACCAGAGAGGCTATGGCACAAACAACCCACCCAGCAATGTTATTGGCACGTTTAAAGGTATTCATCTTGTATTTTGTAGCGAATTATTAATAGATTAAAGCGACAAATTTACATATAAAATTCCGAAATACATACAAACAACGCATGTTTTACCCTGCAAGATACACATTCCAATAATTCTGCCTACCTTTGCAGAAAATTTTTTTATGGGCGTGGTTTATTCAACAAATCCCGATTTTGTGTGTGCGCATGACGAGAAGCAAGCGGCGCTGCCGCCCGGGAAGCAAACGTTAATTGTGACCATCGACCGCCGGCAGCGGGCAGGGAAACAGGTTACGCTGGTGTCGGGTTTTGCGGGGCCGGCCTCCGAGTTGGAAGCCCTGACCAAAACACTTAAAAGCAAATGCGGCGCCGGCGGCGCGGCAAAAGAGGGACAAATTCTTATTCAGGGCGACTTTCGCGACCGGGTGGTGGCCTTGTTGCTGGAAGCAGGATATAAAGCAAAGCGGGGGAATTAAAAATGAGGCAGGAGGAACTGTTAGATGGCGTTGAACTGTTGCGCATGTCGTTTACCCGCTTAGAGGGTTGGATTGGGCTGGGTTTGCTGGTCTTGTTTTTCCTGAACTTTCGCTTTATCAAGCAATTCTTACTGCTGTCGTTTCCGGGATTGATACATTTTCATGTGGCGCAAAAGCAATTTGAAGAGAACTCGGTGGTTATTGCGAACATTCGCCGGATGCTCTTGATATTCAGCCAAATTTGCATATCGTTTTTTCTGTTTCTGACTATTCGTTATTATGACGTTTTCCCCAATCATTTAACTGCTGCACAGGTTTATATTTTGATTTTACTGTCCTTTTTTGCGCTTTACATCTTAAAAACACTCCTGCTCCGGGTATTGGGATTCCTTACGGAAACCGAAACGGCCATGCGCATGATGGGCTACTACGGACAACTTTACGCCATTTCGGGCGGCCTTATTTTGTTCCCCCTTACGATATTGTTTTTTAACACCTATTCATCGCTTTGTAAGCCGTTAGTTCTTATCGGATTGGTATGCTCTCTTGTCGTTATTCTATTGTACCTGATACGTTCTTTTCAAATTTTTATTTCTTATAAACTTTCTGTTTTCTTTTGGATTTTGTATCTTTGCACCTTCGAATTTGCACCATTTTTATTTATATGGAAGTATATTACTTTGGCGTAATCGTATGACAATTAAACATGTACTCATAGCTCAAGGGACACCTGCAGGCCCTTCCCCTTATGCGGAATTAGCAGAAAAATATAATGTAACGGTTGAATTTTGTCCGTTTATTCATGTAGAGCGACTTTCGGGAAAAGAATTTAGAACGCAACGTGTGGATATTTTAAGTCATACGGCTGTCGTTTTCATTTCACGTACGGGAATTGACCACTTTTTCGGCTTGTGTGAAGAATTGCGGATTACCATACCGGAAACTATGAAATACTTTTGCCTGACGGAATCCATCGCGTTCTATCTGCAAAAATACATTGTGTACCGCAAACGTAAGATATTTTACGGGAATGGCACTATCGAATCGATAATTGAAGCCATCGGGTCAAAGCATAAGGGAGAAATTTTTCTGCTGGCTTTGGCGAGCAACAGCAAGCCCGAAATTCAAAAAGCGTTCGAAAAGGTGAAGATGAAACATACCAAAGCCATTCTTTACCGTACGGAAAACAGCGATTTGAGCCACATAAACCTTTCCCATTATGACATGCTGGTGTTTTACAGCGCGGCGGAAGTAAAATCATTGACCGACAATTTCCCCGATTTCAAACAAAACGGCACGAAATTGGCGGCGTTCGGCACAGCCACCTTGAAAGCGTTGAAGACGGCAAAGTTGAAAGCTGCTGTGGAAGCGCCTACACCCGAAGCGCCTTCTATGGCGAAAGCGCTGGAATTGTTTCTGGCAAAAAAATGAACAGCTTTCGCAAAAAAGAACGCCTCTGCTCCAAAAAGCAGATTGAAATGTTGTTCACGCAAGGCAATGCCGCTTTCGTATTCCCTTTCAAAATTTACTACCGGATATCCGACGCCACAGCCGCACCGCAGGCCGCACCTTGCCGCGTGATGATTACGGTACCGAAACGGCATTTTAAGAAAGCGGTGCACCGCAATGTGTTAAAACGACGCACGCGGGAAGCTTTTCGCCTGCATAAACAAGCACTAACGGCGGCGTTAACCGCTCAGGGTAAGTGTTTACAATTGATTTTACACTATGTCGGTGAAACAATATTGCCGTACGAATTATTGGCCGAAGCCATAAAAAACACAAATAACATACTAATAGAACGAGTTGAATTGTAACATATTGTGTTATAACTTTTTAATAATATTTTATAATTTTAATGTTATAGTTGCTTAAAATCAATGGGTTAATTTGTAAAGATTTTTTTTCTTATTCTGCTTAACACTTTTTGACAATTTTATATTTTGTACTTTAAAGAAAAATCTTTACATTTGTTTTTGGAAATATTTGTCGTTCTTTTGTTGATTTATTTGGCGTTACTTTTGTACTTTAAAGTAAAGAAACTTACGAATTTTCTAGATATGCTATCCGAAGCGTAAAAGTTGCGTTCCCGCTTTTTCTTTTTTATAATCTTGATTATATATATATTTTATCGTTAAAAAGACAGGGTGTGAGCCTGATTTATTTGATAGTATGGGTTTCGTAAGACCTCTTTACATGAAGTAAATCATCTATAGGCTCGCGCTTACTTTTTAGTGCTTGGGGTTAGATACGGCAACACTAACTTTGGGTAACGCTGTTTTGTGCATTGAGGGCGCGTCTAAAAGTCAAAGCCGGAAGCGTTCACAGACGACAATAACAATTTACCCAATTGTATATGGTTGATGACTTTTAGGCAAACCCAATAATATGGTTACGATTAGTAGTAATCGCGTGGGCATTGTGAAATTTATTGCGTAATTTTGTGGTTTGCGTAGTTTACTTTTGATTGCCGACCTTCAACTGAGTGTGTCGCCGGAAGCTGCCGGCGATGAACAGCTAAAACAGGCTGCCGCCCGCGCCTTGCAACTTCCGCCCAACAGTATTACGGCGCTGCAAATCGTCAGGCGTTCGCTCGACGTCAGGCACAAAAACCCGCAACTGCAACTGAAACTCAAAGTATATACCGAAGGAACGCCACTTCAAGATTTAACGGCGCCACCCAAGTACCGGAATGTAGACGGTAAGCCGCCGGTGGTGATTGTCGGCGCGGGGCCTGCCGGATTGTTTGCCGCACTTAAGCTGCTGGAAAAAGGCCTTCGGCCTGTTATCCTCGATCGCGGAAAGCCGGTGGAAGAACGCAAGTACGACATTGCCCGCCTGTCGCGCGAACAGGTGGTGGATGTGAACTCCAACTGGTGCTTCGGTGAAGGCGGTGCAGGTACCTACTCCGACGGCAAACTCTACACCCGTTCCAATAAACGGGGCAACATCAGTGAGGTGTTGCAACAGTTTGTGTACCACGGCGCCCATCCCGACATGCTCATCGACGCCCACCCGCATATCGGCACCGACAAGTTGCCCCGCATCCTTGCCCGCATCCGTGAAACGATTACCGGTTGCGGCGGCGCGTATTATTTCAACACCTGCGTGACGGATTTTATCGTGAAAGACCAAACGGTTTTTGGCGTGGAAGACGCGCAGGGCAACCGCTACGAAGGTGTGGCTGTGATACTGGCCACCGGCCATTCGGCGCGCGATGTATATGAACTGTTCCACCGCCGCCGGTGGACGCTCGAAGCCAAGCCCTTTGCCCTCGGTGTACGTGCCGAGCATCCGCAGGCGCTCATCAACGAAATACAATACGGCGCCCGGCATTGCAGACCGGATGAGATGGCGTTGCCGCCGGCCGCTTACAGCCTAACCGCGCAAACCGGCACACGGGGGGTGTTTTCGTTCTGCATGTGTCCCGGTGGCGTCATGGTGCCTGCCGTTACAGCGTCCGGCGAAACGGTGGTAAACGGCATGTCCAATTCCCGGCGTAGCTCGCCGTATGCCAACGCCGGCATTGTGGCGCAGGTTGACCCTGCCGAGCTTTCCGATTACCGGAAATACGGCGTTCTCGCCGGCCTGCGGTTTCAACAGGATGTGGAACGAAACGTACATGTGCAAGGATTGACCGCCCCCGCCCAGCGGCTCGTGGATTTCATGGCCGGAAAAACTTCCGCTACCCTGCCCAAGACGTCCTACGTGCCGGGGGTTGTGCCGGCGCCGTTGCACGAGTTGCTGCCGGCGTTTGTCGGCCGGAGCTTGCAAGCGGCGTTCACACACTTCGGGAAAAAAATGCCGGGTTACCTGTCGAAAGAAGCCGTGCTGGTGGCGGTGGAGTCGCGCACGTCGTCGCCGGTGCGCATGGTGCGCGACCCGCATACCTTGCAGCACGTGCAGCTCGCCCGCCTGTATCCTTGCGGGGAAGGGGCCGGCTACGCCGGCGGCATCACCTCTTCGGCCATCGACGGGATACGGTGCGCGGAAAAAATAGGGGAAACGGAGAACGTAAAGCGTAAAGTGTAAGGCGTTAAGCGAGCTGATGGGATTAAGTGATTAGGCGATTAAGTGATTAAGAAAATGCCTGTTTTACTGCCACTGTCTTTCCTTTCTCCCTTTCCCCGTTCTCCGTTTCCCGACAAATAGCCACATTAACATTGTGCATTGTTAATTTTTAAGGCAACTATATACGACTTTACGCCAAAATCGATGGTAGATGAAAATCCCGTTAGGGATTTCAGTCCGGTAGAAAAACGCGGAAAATTAGCCCGCGCATGCCGTCAGGTATGCGGACAAATACCGCGTTTTTAATTCCGGCCTGTTTCCGCGCGGAACAACGACCTCGTCATGTTTCATCGCCGGTTTTCCGCGCGGGTTTCCCTCGCGCATGCCCACCCCGGGTGGCGGGCGCTCCGCACCCTTACCCGGGGCTACCGATATTGTTTCCCGCCGGGAAACAAACGCCGGGTATGTTAAAAATAGGTAGTAAACTATAGACTTTCAGATAATAGATAAAGGCAATTATATACGACTTTACACCAAAATCGATGGTAGATGAAAATCCCAGCGGGATTTCAGTCCGGTAGAAAAACGCGGGAAATTAGCCCGCGCATGCCGTCAGGTATGCGTACAAATACCGCGTTTTTTAATTCTGGCCTGTTTCCGCGCGGAACAACGACCTCGTCATGTTTCATCGCCGGTTCTCCGCGCGGGTTTTCCTGCGCGCATGCCCACCCCGGGTGGCGGGCGCTCCGCACCCTTACCCGGGGCTACCGATATTGTTTCCCGCCGGTAAACAAACGCCGGGTATGTTAAAAATAGGTAGTAAACTATAGATTTTCAGATATATATAAATGCAATTATATACGACTTTACACCAAAATCGATGGTAGATAAAAATCCCAGCGGGATTTCCGCTCGGTAGAAAACCGTGGGAAATTATCCCGCGCATGCCGTCAGGTATGCGTACAAATACCGCGTTTTTAATTCCGGCCTGTTTCCGCGCGGAACAACGACCTTGTCATGTTTCATCGCCGGTTTTCCGCGCGGGTTTTCCTCGCGCATCCTCCACCGTAGGGCGTTGCCCTACGCTATTGATAACGGAGCTTCGCTCCTCCCCGTCCGTAAGCTAAAGCATACGGTTAATAAAGTAGCGTCGCTGCGTGACTGCCAC
>JAIRLC010000084.1 GCA_031259645.1 Prevotellaceae bacterium
TCGCTACACAAAATAACCATATCATCGAGGGAAACAAGTTTGTGGTTTCGGCTGCGGATATGCCCGGCAATGTCACCGTCGAAGAAGAGAGCTTATAGCGAGCTTATACCTAAGATATAGCTAAGATATACCTAAGATATACCTAAAGAGAATGAAAAATGAAAGGTGATCCATTCTATGAAATAATGTTTAATATCAAAATTATATTTGTATGAAAAAATTTTATTTAATTGTAGCTGCCATTATTTGCAGCAGTGCGCTGTTTGCGCAGGATATCATTACCCTGAAAAGCGGCGATGAAATCAAAGCCAAAGTACAGGAAATCGGGTTGGACAATGTGAAGTACAAGAAGTACGAAAATCAGGCCGGCCCTACCTACACCCTGATGCAGTCCGACATTTTTATGATAAAGTATGAAAATGGCGACAAGGATGTGTTCAAAGATGCGCCGAGCGACGTATCCACAAATACTGTAATCACCCAGCCAACGGATCACTTAACCTTCAGTAGCGGTTTTTGGAAGGGTACAATCATCACAGACGGGACGGGGAAAAAACTGAACAAGAAAGAGTTCCGCTCTATTGTATCGGAAGTACCCGATGCGCTGGCTTATTATAATGCGGGCTTGTCCCTGCACAGGACGAGCAGTATTTTGGACGGTATTGGCTTGGGCTTGTTGGGCGCTTCGTTAGTAGATATACTTTGGACTGCCGCTCTCGCTGATGACGATACTAATGGCGGCGCGGTATCCTCTACTTGGTGGTATTGGGATATAGCTGCCGCAGGATGTTTCACCGCAGCCCTTATATGCGCATTCTCAGGCGATGCAAATTGGGAGACGGCGGTAAACCTTTACAACAGTGCGAAGAGCAACCCTCACGCCTCGCGCACGTCCCTTAACTTCGGGCTAACCCGTTCGGGCGGTATAGGACTTACATTAACTTTTTAAATTTATACAATCATGACAAAATTTTTCAAAATCATGGCAAGCGTGCTGACGATAGCAGCATTCAGTTCCTGTTCCAAAGACGAAACAGTAACTACGCCCCCTTATGCCGCTTCTACCCAAACATGGGTGGTCGGTGATCAAACATGGAGCGACGCCATTCACGACCCAGCGTGCAACAAATCGAGTTTCGACAGCGGTACGGCAGAAAACCCCAAAGCTGATGGACGAAGTTATACCCACGAGGGGGATACTTATTATTACTATAGCTGGCCTTATGTGAAGGAACAAGCTGCATGCCTGTGTCCCCCACCATGGCGCGTGCCATCATTGACCGATTTTATCAATCTGCGTCTTGCCCTGGGTGGATCCGGCAATGATGAAGAAGATCAAACGGATTGGATTGCAAACGGATACGTGAAGAAATGGGGAGGTACGTATGCAGGCTTAGCCACCAGCGATGAGGGGATCATCCAAATGGGGCATATGGCTAATTATTGGTCAAGTACAGAGTGGCCTCCCGATGCTGCTTACATATTGACCTATCTACCCCATTATCAAGGAATTTATAATGTCGGAATGCAAAAAAATGGGTGCATACAGTTGCGATGCGTGAAATAGCCGTAGAAATCAATCAATCAATCAATCAATCAATTAATTAATTAACAACATAAAGATTTTTCTTTACAAAATGGCGGAACCCGAAAAGCCAAAACAGAGTAGGGATTTTTTAAATAATTATTTAACAGTTGCGCCCGACACGTATCAGGGATTATAAAATGAAAAAAAAGTTATTTATCGGTTTGGTTGCTGTATTTTTTTCAGCAATGTTCGTTTCGTGCAACAAAAAAGATATTACGAAACGAAGAACGTGCGAATGTACAGTTAGCGTTACCGTCATGGGCTACACAAGTTCCCAAACGGTGTCAGATGAGTATGACGGAAGTTGTTCCGAATTGGAAAATGCCGCTTCCGGGGAAATCGCTCAAGCGGTAAAAGAGCTTGAGGCCGTGGGAGGTTCGGTAACCGTTAAGTGCCACGAGAAATAAGCGCCAGAATTCGGCAGGTTTAGTGCTTTTGCATTAAGCCTGCCTTTTTTCAAAGTTTTATGAAAAGGAAATATGTCTTCTTATCGGTTATTGCCGCGTTGATTATTACAGCAGTTGCTGTTTGGACGCTATGCAATGACGAAAAGGAAAAATACGAAGGGATGCGGGTACAGGAAACACCGTTAAAGGAATTTATTGACTTGCCGGAAGATTCTTCCTGTCTGGTTTTTATGTTTGTACCCTCCTGCAAGTATTGTCAAAATTCCGTCGCAAATCTCAATGAATACGAAAAAACAGGCGTGGTGGACAAGGTGGTCGGTTTGACGCTGAAAGACAGTATTGGCGAAAAGTATTTTATCCGGCATTACCAGCCTGCTTTCCCGATTATCGGGTGCGATATACAAAAGTTACTGGCATTCAATAACCGCTTTCCGACGTCCTATTATATAGAAAACAGCGTCATTGTAAAGGTATTCAGGGGTGAATTACCCGAAGGAAAGAAATTTTTCAAAAAATCAAAAAAGAAAATAAAACAATGTGGAATATGAAACGATTAAATTTAGTTTTGCTACTGTGCCTGCTGTGTGCAGGGCAGCCGTTATACGGGCAATGGAAGTTTAGTTATATGTGTGGGTTAAGTAGTCTGCAATATCAGGGAGGATATCCCACGAAATCGGTATGTGAAGCGGCGGCCAAGGCTATGAATGGACGCCCGTGTGATAATGGCAGCGGCGGCGCTTGGGGCAGTAAAATAATAGTAACCGGTTATGAGAATGATTACTGCTATGGTACAGATTTACCTGTATCAACCACAAATAATGCCGGACAATCCCTTCCCGGCATAGTGGATTTCGAAAAGAAACAACAGATAACGGGCGTCGTGCCTACCAATCCTTATGATGAACTGCTCGACGGCGCAGAGGAGTACCGGTATTGGGATGAAGCGATGTTTGGGGAAACACAAAATACTTCTACCGCACAAACAGGCGATAAGGAATATGATGAAGCATTACAACAGGTGTCTTCAAAAAAAATAAATTGGAAAGGGGGGCGACCGGGCAGCGCTGAAGGGATGTTCAATTATTTCAATAATGCTTCCGGCAACAACGATAACTTTGGTGAATCGCAGCGCAATGCAGATGAAAATCGCCGGCAAGGAGGACGTGTAGGCGCAATGGGCGGGTTCAACATAAGACCCAATCGGTCAAGTAATGCAAATAGATATAACGGAAGTCAGAGGTTTGAAGGGCCTGTTCAGTCTATTAGTGGTCAAAACGCTTCTTCAACTTCAGCTCCTCGTGGAAAATTTGAAAAGAATACAGCACTCGTGAATACTGAAAATGCGGCAAATAATAAAGATAATTTAGAAGCTGCAGCAGGTACAGGTAATGCATATCTCGGTCGAGACCCTGAACTTAATGAATTGCTTAAAGTCCTTAATAATCCAAATGATCCAATACGTCAACAGCTTACTATAGGATTAACAGATGCACGCCTAAATAGACATAATAAGAATTATGACTTAAAAAAAGAAGAAATAAATAAAATGCCTGCAAGAACAGCCGAAGAAAGGAAAGCAAAGGCAGAGAGATTACAAAAATTAAAAGAATTTGAAAATAGCAAAGAATATAAAGATTATAAAAATGCATATAAAGCATTCAGGGATGCTACGAAAAATAAAGGGTGTTCTGGTTGTGCAGCTGCTGCTGACAATGCAGACAAGAAGGGTGCTGCTGCATCAAAAAAACTTGCAGATATATAATATATAAATATAGGAGGTATTATGAAAACAAATTTAATGATAATCGTGTGCTGCCTGTTAACAACATTTGCACAAGGACAAGAGCAAGGAGAAGGACAAGACGGGCAAGACAACTGTACGGACGAAAAAACGATACGAAAAATAGAAGCTATAAAAGACGGCGTACGGGAACAGCTTGACCAAAAAATCAGCGAAAAAATAGTAGGATTAGATAATCCGGAAACGCATTATGTACAGAAATTAAATGTAAATGGCAAAAGTTTTTACACACTTGCCGAACTCATGAAAGAATATGGACATAAAAAGAACGGTAAATTCGACACGTGGAGAAAACAAGCCGGCAAAAATGCAAAATACTATATGTTTTATACTAATGTCGAAGGCAAGGTGTATCTTTATCACGAAGAGTTAAACGAAGAGATGGCTGAACAATTTCAGCAGTATTTGCCGAAAGGGACTTATACTTTCGACGAAAACACCTACAATGCGTATTTTAGAGGTATTGATTTTTCAAAAAACCATTGGAAAGAAGGCGGTGATGTCCATGCAAGATTGGCAGATATGCGGCGTTTGGCGGTAGCTGTCGGTAAAGATTTAGGAATAGCTGTTGATCCTGATAAAATTACATTTCGCCTGTTTGAAGCACAGAATATCGAAGGACTTCCCCCTACAAGAATGTATATACCCACTACTGCAAAAAGAGATGATAATATTGCAGGATTTGCAAAATGGGACGATGCTGTAACATCTATAGAAATAGACGCCGACAAATTACAGAAAGGTAGTATTTCCGATGTTATTAATACAATGGTGGAAGAGGTATATCATAAGTATCAAATGTCGGAAATTAAAAAACTTCAAACCGAAAAAGCGCAGGACTGGAATAAGAGTTTCAACGACAACAACAGGAATGATTACGGGAAAAAAATTAATGACTTGCAAAAACAAATTGACGCAGAAAAAAATGTTGACAATCGCAAAGAATTAAAAAAACAACAGGACGCTGCTATTCATTCCTACTATAAGCTTGCGCACGAACGGGATGCAAAAGAATTTGCAGGAAAAATTGCTGCAATGGAATACGCCAAAAGAAAAAATTTACTCAAATAGATTAACAATATGAAACGAAAATACAAATATCTACTCTTTTTCCTACTGTGTTCTTCGTTCGCTTTTTCCCAATCGCAACAGTCGGCGCGAAATTTTGTCGTGCAGGGCAAAATCAGCGAAGCCATTGTGGAAT
>JAIRLC010000101.1 GCA_031259645.1 Prevotellaceae bacterium
TTGGTATTTTTAATGACAAAATGACACTTGCCGGGTTTAGAAAAATCTTATACCGGCGATGGCAAGACATATAAAAAATAAAAGTAAATTAAATAATTTTTTTCGGCGAATATGATCATAGTAATTTGCTGCAAGAATAGACATCGGAATAGCCACCAGCGCTATTATACCGGGTTGTGAGGTGTTGAACGACACTATGGAAATAAGAAGGCACAGCAACAGGCATTTTGATATTTGCCGCATCCGGGTGTGTTTAATTTTAATCAGTGAACTGCCCGGCCGGCCGGGAAAGAAGGAGCACAGTGCCATAATGGTTAAGAGGACAAACAACAATATTTCGGGTATGGAGAATGTAAATCCGGGCATTACTGGCGGAGGTATGTTTTCGATCAATGTTTCCCAAAAACCGGTATAGGTGCCGTAGCGAAGGTAGTGATGGAGGAAAAGGTAGAAACACGGGGTGGCGACGCCGGTAAAATAGGCCATCCAGTCACGCCATGCGAAAGGTTTTGAAATAAGTATGCCGATCAATATAGTGAAGAGGACAATTACGGCCGGAAAATAGAACAGGGTGGCCAATGTCGTAAAGAATGTCGAAAGAAACAGCGACGATGTGGCCTTTATAGCCTGAATGGAACGGAAGAGATAATAGAGGCTTAACAGCACAAATAAAACCGCCGCCTGCGAGCCTGAGAATTGTTGGGAATAAGGCGTGGCCGAAGAAATGAGTATAAACAGCAACAACATGAGTTGTTCCTGTCCGGTTACAAAAAGGTGTTTTCTGTTTATGACAAACAAAAGGCATGCGCCGGCCGCAACCATAATAAAACTTGTCCATATTCCTGCGTGCCCTTGTAGCTGTAAATCTTCGATCATCCATCGTTGCAAGGGCATCATGAATTTTAGGTGAAGGGCTTCGGGCGCTATGGGAAAGAGGAGGGCCGGTATCCATAAAATAAGCAGGAGCGCCAAACACACCAAGCCTGTGGCAAAAGGGTTGCGTTGAATAAAGTTAAGCATGTGCGGATGGATTTTCAGTGTAGGGGGAAAGGTCGGTTCCGATGTCGGTGCGGTGATACTTGCCGTTATATTTAATGTGTTTCATGTTGGCATAGCTTGTTTCCCGCGCTTCGTCGATGCTGTTGCCAAGCGAAGTTACCGCCAGCACCCGCCCGCCGGCAGTGACAAGTTGGCCGTCTTGCATCGCTGTGCCCGACTGGAAAACAAGACTGCCGGTTACGCTGTCGAGGCCGGTAATTTCCATTCCTTTCCGGTATGCTTCGGGGTATCCTTCCGATACGCATACCACCGTCAAGGCTGTGCGGTCATTTATTTTGCAGGTTTTTTCATGTAACGTATGCTGGCTTACGCCTTCGAAAAGTTCAATGAGGTCGCCGTCTAAACGCGGCATCACCGCTTCGGTTTCGGGATCGCCAAGGCGCACGTTGTATTCTACGACATACGGATTGCCGCCCACGTTCATCAGTCCGATAAAAATAAAACCGCAGTACATGATGTTTTCATTCTGCAGCCCTTTTATGGTGGGTATAATGATGCGTTCTTCCACTTTTTGCATGAAAGGCGCGGTGGCGAACGGAACAGGCGATACGGCGCCCATGCCGCCAGTGTTGAGCCCGGTGTCGTGATCGCCGATACGTTTGTAATCTTTGGCCTCCGGCAGGATTTTATACGATTCCCCGTCGGTGAGGATGAATACGGACAGCTCGACGCCTTTCATAAATTCTTCGATGACCACTTTTTTCCCGGCGTCGCCGAATTTTCCGTTTAGCATGTCGTGCAATTGCAGTTCCGCCTCGCTGAGGTCGTCGATGATTAACACGCCTTTTCCGGCGGCCAGCCCATCGGCTTTTAACACGTAAGGGGGCTTCAAGCTTTCGAGAAACGCATAGCCTTTGTTGATGGTTTCGGCGGTGAACGTCTGGTAGCGCGCTGTGGGAATGTCGTATTTTTTCATGAACGCCTTGGCCACATCCTTGCTGCCTTCGAGCTGTGCGCCGCGTTTGTTGGGGCCAATCACGTCAATGTGCGCAAGGTCGGGATCGTTGTTGAAGAAATCGGTGACGCCGTTCACCAGCGGGTCTTCGGGGCCAACCACCAGCATGGTGATTTTTTTATCGAGTGCGAGCTGCTTCAACGTTTCAAAGTCGTTTATGGCAATATCGACATTCTCGCCCAATGCGGCTGTGCCCGGGTTTCCCGGCACGATACAGAGTTTATTCAACCGCTTGCTTTGCCGCAGCTTCCAAGCCAGCGCATGCTCCCGCCCTCCTGATCCTAATAACAGTACATTGTGCATAGTGATTATAATTCTATTGGTTTACATTGCCACTCCTGCTCGTGAATGTGGCGAAGCACTTTCGGCAACGCTTCCCACAAATTCCGTGCCGACTTCACCGAGTCGTGAAACACCACAATGGAACCGGGTTTAACATATTTAATGACATTCCGCGCACATCGTTTCCCCGACAGGTGGCGGCTATAGTCGCGGCTCAGCACGTCCCACATGATTACCTTATACCGCTCGCTGAGCACGCGCGCCTGATTGGGGCCTATGCGTGCGTATGGCGGGCGGTAGAGGTTGCTTCCGATAAGGTCGTTGGCGAAATCCACGTCGCGGATGTAGGCGCCGGTGTCCATGCCCCAGCCTTTGATGTGGCTGTAGGAGTGGTTGCCCACAGCATGTCCGCGGGTTTTGATTTCCCGGAAAAGGCCGGGAAACATTTCCACATTTTTCCCGAGGCAGAAAAAAGTAGCTTTGGCATTCCATTTGTCTAACTCGTCGAGCACCCATGGGGTCACTTCGGGGCGCGGCCCGTCGTCGAACGTAAGGAACACACGGCGGGTTTCACCTTCAAAATTCCAGATGAAAGTGGGGAAAATGTGACGTAAAAATGCCGGCGCATGGAAATGCATAGTGTTCTTTTCAATTGACGGGTGCAAAGGTAG
>JAIRLC010000008.1 GCA_031259645.1 Prevotellaceae bacterium
GCGGAGAGGGAGGGATTCGAACCCCCGGAACCTCGCAGTTCAACGGTTTTCAAGACCGCCGCAATCGACCACTCTGCCACCTCTCCCGAATTTTAAGGATGCAAAGATACGATTTTTCATTATTTTTCCAAAATTGTACGTATTTTTGTTCATTAATTATGGATTTTACTTCAAATTTATTGGGCTGGTTCAAAAAAAATCATCGCGACCTGCCATGGAAAAACACGAAAGACCCGTATAAAATATGGCTGTCGGAAATTATTCTGCAACAAACCCGGGTGGAACAGGGCTATTCCTATTACTTACGTTTCATCGACCAGTATCCTACGGTTGAAATGCTGGCGGCGGCCCCGCTCGATGATGTGCTGAAACTCTGGCAGGGATTGGGTTACTATTCCCGGGCGAGAAATCTTCACGTTACGGCACAAACAATCGTAGCGCATCATAACGGACAATTTCCAACGTCCAGCAGCAACCTTCTATCGCTTAAAGGAATTGGCGAATATACCGCGGCGGCCATCGCTTCCTTTGCCTTTAATGAGCCGGCGCCGGCGCTCGACGGCAATGGCTATCGTATTCTTACGCGGGTGTTTGGCTTCCATACGCCTATTGATAGCAACAAAGGGAAAAAAGCATTGCGCGCATTGGCGCAAGAACTCATTCCCCAGCGCTACCCGGCCGATTTTAACCAAGCGCTCATGGATTTCGGGTCGTTGGTGTGCGTGCCTAAAAGCCCAAAATGCGCTGAATGTCCCTTGCATGAAGGATGTTATGCTTTTTGTACCGGGAAAGTGGCGGAATTGCCTGTAAAAGGCCGGAAGCCCGAAATTCGCACGCGCTATTTCCATTATTTCATCGTGCGGGAAAAACATCATGTATATTTACATCAACGTTCGGATAACGACATTTGGAAAGGCTTATATGAATTTCCTCTCATTGAAACGGACATGGAAATTTCGCCCGAAAAGATAACAGCGCAAACCGCATGGAAAAAACTTTTCTCCGGCGAAAAAGTCAAAATTATCAACCATTCACCACTTATCAAACATCAATTGACGCACCAAACCTTGTGGACACGTTTTTATCTTATCCAGGCCGACACAATTCCCCAAAACCTGCGCCAACATTACCTTCGGGTACCTTTGAAGGACTTCGACCGGTACAGTATCCCGCGTCTTATTGACGCCTTTCTTGAAAAAAATTCTGAAAATTTTGATATTATTTCAAAATAATGATTAACTTCGCGGCGTGATCTATAATTATCAACCACCTAAAAACTAATTCTTATGTCATTAAACAAAGTAATGTTAATCGGAAACGTCGGGAAAGACCCCGAAGTACGCCACCTTGAAAGCGGTGTGCCTGTTGTGACCATTCCAATAGCTACAACCGAACGCTACAAAGACAAAAATGGAGAAGTAAAAGAGCAAACCGAATGGCACAATGTGGTGCTATGGCGCGCATTGGCCGAATTTACCGAAAAGTATGTACACAAAGGCAAGCAAATATATATTGAGGGCAAATTGCGCTCCCGCAATTGGGAAGACCAAAGCGGGCAAAAGCGTTACACCACCGAAGTGATAGCCGATACGATACAGCTTTTGGGCAGAAAATCCGACACCGAACAACAAGGTGGAGGACCGGCTGCCGACAAAACCGCTGCCCCGGCCGAACCGATAATCGAGCAATCCGCAGGCGACGACTTGCCGTTCTAACAAATTGTTGTAAAAGCTAATCAACCCCGGGCAATAGATCACCCCGGGGTTTTTCATTTCCTACAGACGTTAGCGTTTTGTCAGGATTTGCCCAGTTTTAACCATTTACGTTATCTATTGTTTGATTAAAAGTTCAAACCCGCAACATAGCCGCAGGCGGTATGTTCAATTCAAGGCAAAGCAACCGTGCAATTTTAAGCGTTGGCTCCGACCGCCCTGCAATATAGTCGTTAATACGGGATGGGCTTACGCCGATATTACCGGCCAACGCTCTTTGCGTAATCCCTTTTTCTTCTAAAGACAGCTCTACCAATTCGGCCACAGTTGGTTTTTCAATAGGAAAATGCTCCTTTTCGTAAGCTATCACAATATCCGACATTACGCTTAACTCAAGCGCCTTTTTATCATTGGCCGGGGTGGTGTCATCAACCAAAGGCAACAACTCCTCCACTCTCGCAAGCGCAAATGCATACTGCTCTTTTGTAATCTTGTCCATATTCCGTATTTTATATAGTTGAACAATCTATCTTATTATATTCTTCATGGGTGCCGACAAACCTAATATAAACATATCCCATTGTAAATTTTATAACGACGACCAGTCTGTAATTGTTGCCCCTGATATTGAAAACATAATGCTGATTGCCGGTGTAATCAGTGGCCGGAAAGTCAGCTTTTACATCAGATAAATTTTTCCATTCGGCCTTTAGTGCAATATGGTACCAGCGTTCAAGAGCAACACGCGAATCTTCACGTCCTTTTGTTTCATAAAAATCTTTCAACCTCTTATGCGATACAATCCTCATCCGCGTTTATTTGA
>JAIRLC010000144.1 GCA_031259645.1 Prevotellaceae bacterium
TGTAAGCAAATGGGCATCGCAGTGCTGGGACCCGACGTGAACGAAAGTTACTGCAAGTTCATGGTTAATGCCGAAGGAAATATCCGTTTCGCATTAGCCGCCATCAAAGGAGTGGGCGCCAATGCCGTAGATATGATTATCGAAGAACGCGACGCCAACGGGCCATTTAAATCGGTCTTCGATTTCGTGGAGCGGGTAAATCTCACGGCGGTGAACCGCAAATCTATGGAAGCCATGGTGTATGCCGGCGCTTTCGACAGGTTTAAAGAAATTACCCGCACACAATATTTTTTGCACGACAGCAAAAATGAACTTTTCATAGATGACTTATTACGCTACGGCAACAAGGTGCAAATGGATAAACGGCAAAATCTCAATTCTCTGTTTGCCGGCGAGCAGACTGTAGAAAAGAGACAACCGAAAATTATGCCGGCGCCGGAACACAACCTTTCGGAATTGCTTAAAAAGGAAAAAGAGCTGGTGGGCATGTATCTATCCGCCCATCCTTTAGATACCTATCGTTTTGAAGTAAAACACTTCGTTACACATACGATGCAAGACATCGAAGATTTCCTCGTGTGGAAAAGAACAGGACAGGTTGCCGAAGATGAAAATAACAAAACGGAAGAAGAACCGGAGGAAATCTTACCGGAAGAATTAATAGAAGAATTAGAAGAAAATACGGAAGAGCAAAAAAAACAGGAAAAAATATTAAGCGAGATGGAATCCCGCCAAGTGGCGGTAGCCGGCATAGTAGTAGCCGTACGCAACGGAACAACACAGAAAAAGCTGACTTGGGGAAACATCACCATTGAAGACTATTCAGGAACACATTCGTTCATGCTGTTCGGAAAAGACTATGAAAACTTTCTCCAATATTTTCAAGTAGGCATTCCCATACTTGTGTGCTGCACAATGCAAAAACGCTGGCGAGCCAAAGACGATTCCCGTCCGGAAGAATGGGAAGCACGGATCAAATCCATCCAATTGCTTGACAACATAAAGAACGACATAAAAGCCATTATCCTGATGCTCCCGGTTACGAATCTCACGCCTGACTTCGTACAAGAACTTACCCGGCAGGCGGAAGCATATAAAGGAAACACGGAACTCCGCATAAAATTTATTGACACGCAAAATAATATATCGACCGATGTGTTTTCGCGCAGCCATCGTATTATATTGGCGCCGGGCATATTGTCTTTTTTTGAAAAAGAAAATATAAAATTTGAACTCGCTTAAATTTTGATTAAAAAATTATTATCTTTACCTTTGATAAAAATAATCATTCCTTGATGGGACTTATTATTACATTGATCATTATTGGCATTATGCTGCTGCTACTCGAACTGCTGGTCATTCCGGGATTTGGAATCACCGGTATTCTCGGCATCGCCGCATTGATAGGCGGCATTGTATTATCATACACCTCCATCGGCACAACGGCGGGACATCTCACGCTGTTTCTGTCGCTCGCAGGTTGCGGCGTCGCCTTATGGATTATCATGCGCTCCAAAACGTGGAACAGGATTTCACTCAAAACAAACATCGACGATAAAGTTGATGTGCTGCCTGAACAAAAAGGCATCAAAACAGGCGACAGCGGCATAGCGCTCACACGCCTTGCCCCCATGGGGAAAATACGAATAAACAACGTAGATGTGGAGGCCACTTCACGTGAAGGAATTATCAACACCGGACAAACGGTAGCGGTGGTAAAAATAGACGGAACGAAAATTATAGTAAAAACAAAAGACATATAAATTATGGACACAACATTTTTCATTTGGGCAGCAGTAGCGATAGTCGGATTTTTTATCCTGATGTACTTTTTCCCTATCACTTTATGGTTTCAGGCGCTGATTTCGGGCGTACGTATCTCATTGCTGCAACTGGTACTCATGCGTTGGCGGAAAGTGCCGCCCAGCACTATTGTCATGGCCATGATCACAGGCACAAAAGCCGGATTGAAATTAGACGCCAACGCGCTGGAGGCCCACTATCTGGCCAAAGGACATGTGCCGAAAGTGGTGAATGCACTTATTTCGGCCGACAAGGCAAATATTTCGCTCGACTTCAAAATGGCCGCCGCCATTGACCTGGCAGGGCGCGATGTGTTTGAAGCCGTGCAAATGTCGGTAAACCCGAAAGTGATTAACACGCCGCCCGTAACGGCCGTAGCGAAAAACGGCATCCAGCTTATTGCAAAAGCGCGGGTAACGGTACGCGCCAACATCAAACAATTGGTGGGTGGCGCCGGCGAGGAAACGATTCTGGCGCGCGTGGGCGAAGGTATCGTATCAAGCATCGGCTCGGCCGACTCGCACGAAAGCGTGTTGGAAAATCCCGACTCTATTTCACGCGTGGTGCTCAACAAAGGCTTGGACGCCGGCACCGCGTTCGAAATCCTCTCTATCGACATTGCCGACATTGACATCGGACGCAACATCGGCGCCGTGCTGCAAATGGACCAGGCCAACGCCGACAAGAACATTGCACAGGCCCGCGCCGAGGAAAAACGCGCCATGGCCGTAGCCACCGAACAGGAGATGAAAGCCAAGGCACAGGAAGCGCGAGCCAAAGTGATTGAAGCCGAAGCGCAAATCCCCATGGCTATTGCAGAAGCGTTCCGTAGCGGAAACTTGGGTATTATGGACTATTACAAGATGCGCAACATCCAAGCCGATACCGATATGCGCGAAAATATCATCAAGCCGGCGAAATAATTCCGGCGGAAAATGGATGCCCCAGCCATATTAACGGCGTTCATACTCACAGCGCTGGCAGGGCTTTCTACCGGCATTGGAAGCCTGATTGCATTTGTCGCCCACAGGACAAATAAAAAATTCCTGTGCTTTTCACTCGGACTTTCCGCCGGGGTGATGATTTATGTTTCATTCATGGAAATGATGCCCTCGGCCAAGGAAGAACTCGTTTCCGCTTTCGGCGACCGGATGGGCATTTTGTACTTGCTCCTTGCTTTTCTGGGAGGCATGGGGTTGATTACGCTAATCGACTTCCTTGTGCCCGAATCCGGCAACCCGCACGAAATACACGGTGTGGAAGACATGAACAAGAAAGACCCTTTGCACCGTGTCGGTTTTATTGTGGCGCTTTCCATTGCCATTCACAACTTCCCTGAAGGAATTGCCACTTTCACCACAGCGCTGGGAAGTTTAGAGGTGGCTATACCGATTAGCATTGCCATCGCTATCCACAATATCCCGGAAGGGATAGCTATTTCCGTACCCATTTATCACAGCACCGGCAACAGGAAAAAAGCCTTCGTATATTCTTTCCTCTCCGGCCTTGCAGAGCCGGTGGGCGCGCTAATTGCTTACCTGTTTCTGATGCCGTTCTGGACGTCGTCCGTTAATGGTATTATTTTAGCCGTAGTTTCCGGTATCATGGTTTTCATTTCCCTGGATGAATTGTTGCCTTCGGCCGAAAAATATGGCGAACACCACATCTCTATCGCCGGATTGGTAGCCGGCATGGCTGTGATGGGATTTAGTTTATTTTTGTTTGCATAAAATTTTCAAACAATGAAAAGCCCGCCTCCGGTCTAATCTCCGGAAGCGGGCTTTGCGGAAGGGGGGGGATTCGAACCCCCGGTACCAATTGCTCAGTACGACAGTTTAGCAAACTGTTGGTTTCAGCCACTCACCCACCCTTCCAATCAATATAAAACCAACAAAAAATTAAATCCGGTGCAAATATACAACATTTTTAAAAACTACAATACATTCTCGTGCACATTCAGCGCTTCTATTTTATTTTTGTACTTTCCGGAAAAAATATTACTTTTGCATCCTCTTGCATTTTATTAGTGCGGATAATTTTTCGGGGTGTGGCGCAGTTGGCTAGCGCACCTGCTTTGGGAGCAGGGGGTCCTCCGTTCGAGTCGGAGTACCCCGACTTAATAAAGAATGTCAAAAACATTCAAACATTATTAAAGTATGTCAAAGTGCAGAAAATAAATAGTTTCTGTACTTTTTTATTCCGGGTAAGCAAAAAAAAGATGTCAAATATTTTCAAATATTTTCATTTTTTTGATACCTTTGTGATACTAACTTGATACCGGATGGATACCTCAAAAAAAGCAACCTATACTGTAGTTTACAATCGAAAAGATAAACTCAATAATGATGGCAAAGCGCTTATTCAAATAGTAATTTATTTGCCGAGTCAAAAAAAAAGGAAATTTCTATCGACAGGTATTTACATTAAGCCGGACGAATGGGATGACAAAGGCAAAAAGGTCAAAAAAAACAACCCCAACCACATTGAGATTAACAGAATTATAAAAAACACGATAAACAAGCTCGAAGAATATGAATACAAGATAATAACGGAAAACAAAGTGTTTTCGCTTACGAAACTCGAAAACTATGTGCTTAAAAAGAATATTTCTGCATCTTCGTTTATTGATTTCTATGAAAACGAAATCAAACTTAACCAGTCGATAGAGCATAAAACAAAAAAAGAGCACAAGTACACGCTTTCAATTCTCAAGGAATTTCGGTATAATATTATGTTTAGCGAGGTAAATTATCAATTAGCCCAAGAGTTTGACAACTGGATGCGAACGGTAAAGAAATTATCGCAAAATACAATACATAAACATCATGCGCATGTAAGGCGCTTTCTCAACCTCGCTACACAAAAAGAAATTTACGATGGCTCAACGTACAAAAAATTCATTTCAAGAAAGGTAGAATCGAACCGGGAAAACTTAACTACTGAGCAGATATTAGCTTTGGAACAGCTAACCATTCCTGAACAATTTGATGAACTACGAGAAGCCCGTGACATGTTCCTGTTCAGCTGTTACTGCGGACTTCGCTATTCGGATATGCAGGCACTCTCAAAGAGCAACGTCAGAAAAGACAGCGCCGGTAATATCAGTATTCGATTTCAGATGCAAAAAGTTGATCGCTTCATTGAGTTGCCGCTTCACAGCTTGTTTGAAGGAAAACCGGAAAAAATTCTCAAATATTACATGGAATCCGGTAAAGAAAAGATTTTCCCGCAACACAGCAATCAACAAATAAACAGGCTATTAAAAATCATAGCCGTAAATGCAAATATACAACACACTCGGCTGACCTTTCATGTCGCCCGGCACACATTTGGCACGTTATTGGCTGAAAAAACACAAAATCCATACCTGGTTATGGATTTGATGGGGCATAACGACATTGACACTTCAATGATTTATATACATCGCTCCCAAGAACGCATTAATTCGCAATTGAAAAACGTCAACTGGGATTTGTGATTTAAAAATTTCGTAGAGCAAAAAACTAAAAAGCATCGCGTTTATGTCCAACTTTTACTTTCAGTAAGATTTCGTGAGTGGGTAAGTTTTTATCTAAATTATCAAT